>NZ_VMLH01000005.1:10000-12904 GCF_013276595.1 Streptococcus sp. 10824 | reverse complement strand
TGTGATATACTAATATAGTTGTCGCTTGAGAGAAGCGAGTGACAAAGACCTTTGAAAACTGAACAAGACGAACCAATGTGCAGGGCACTACAACTAAGGTTGTAGTACTGAACAATGAAAAAACAATAAATCTGTCAGTGACAGAAATGAGTGAGAACTCAAACTTTTAATGAGAGTTTGATCCTGGCTCAGGACGAACGCTGGCGGCGTGCCTAATACATGCAAGTAGAACGCTGAAGGAGGAGCTTGCTTCTCTGGATGAGTTGCGAACGGGTGAGTAACGCGTAGGTAACCTGCCTGGTAGCGGGGGATAACTATTGGAAACGATAGCTAATACCGCATAATAGTAGATGTTGCATGACATATGCTTAAAAGGTGCAATTGCATCACTACCAGATGGACCTGCGTTGTATTAGCTAGTTGGTGGGGTAACGGCTCACCAAGGCGACGATACATAGCCGACCTGAGAGGGTGATCGGCCACACTGGGACTGAGACACGGCCCAGACTCCTACGGGAGGCAGCAGTAGGGAATCTTCGGCAATGGACGGAAGTCTGACCGAGCAACGCCGCGTGAGTGAAGAAGGTTTTCGGATCGTAAAGCTCTGTTGTAAGAGAAGAACGAGTGTGAGAGTGGAAAGTTCACACTGTGACGGTATCTTACCAGAAAGGGACGGCTAACTACGTGCCAGCAGCCGCGGTAATACGTAGGTCCCGAGCGTTGTCCGGATTTATTGGGCGTAAAGCGAGCGCAGGCGGTTAGATAAGTCTGAAGTTAAAGGCTGTGGCTTAACCATAGTACGCTTTGGAAACTGTTTAACTTGAGTGCAAGAGGGGAGAGTGGAATTCCATGTGTAGCGGTGAAATGCGTAGATATATGGAGGAACACCGGTGGCGAAAGCGGCTCTCTGGCTTGTAACTGACGCTGAGGCTCGAAAGCGTGGGGAGCAAACAGGATTAGATACCCTGGTAGTCCACGCCGTAAACGATGAGTGCTAGGTGTTAGACCCTTTCCGGGGTTTAGTGCCGTAGCTAACGCATTAAGCACTCCGCCTGGGGAGTACGACCGCAAGGTTGAAACTCAAAGGAATTGACGGGGGCCCGCACAAGCGGTGGAGCATGTGGTTTAATTCGAAGCAACGCGAAGAACCTTACCAGGTCTTGACATCCCTCTGACCGCTCTAGAGATAGAGCTTTCCTTCGGGACAGAGGTGACAGGTGGTGCATGGTTGTCGTCAGCTCGTGTCGTGAGATGTTGGGTTAAGTCCCGCAACGAGCGCAACCCCTATTGTTAGTTGCCATCATTCAGTTGGGCACTCTAGCGAGACTGCCGGTAATAAACCGGAGGAAGGTGGGGATGACGTCAAATCATCATGCCCCTTATGACCTGGGCTACACACGTGCTACAATGGCTGGTACAACGAGTCGCAAGCCGGTGACGGCAAGCTAATCTCTTAAAGCCAGTCTCAGTTCGGATTGTAGGCTGCAACTCGCCTACATGAAGTCGGAATCGCTAGTAATCGCGGATCAGCACGCCGCGGTGAATACGTTCCCGGGCCTTGTACACACCGCCCGTCACACCACGAGAGTTTGTAACACCCGAAGTCGGTGAGGTAACCGTAAGGAGCCAGCCGCCTAAGGTGGGATAGATGATTGGGGTGAAGTCGTAACAAGGTAGCCGTATCGGAAGGTGCGGCTGGATCACCTCCTTTCTAAGGAAAAGGAACTGCGCATTGGTCTTGTTTAGTCTTGAGAGGTCTTGTGGGGCCTTAGCTCAGCTGGGAGAGCGCCTGCTTTGCACGCAGGAGGTCAGCGGTTCGATCCCGCTAGGCTCCATTGGTGAGAGATCACCAAGTAATGCACATTGAAAATTGAATGTCTATATCAAATAGTAACAAGAAAATAAACCGAAAACGCTGTAGTATTAATAAGAGTTTATGACTGAGAAGGTCAGAAAATAAGGTTAAGTTAATAAGGGCGCACGGTGGATGCCTTGGCACTAGGAGCCGACGAAGGACGTGACAAACGACGATATGCCTTGGGTAGCTGTAAGTAAGCGATGATCCAGGGATTTCCGAATGGGGGAACCCAACAGGTACTACCTGTTACCCGCATCTGTTAAGGATGTGAGGAGGAAGACGCAGTGAACTGAAACATCTAAGTAGCTGCAGGAAGAGAAAGCAAAAGCGATTGCCTTAGTAGCGGCGAGCGAAACGGCAGGAGGGCAAACCGAAGAGTTTACTCTTCGGGGTTGTAGGACTGCAATGTGGACTCAAAGATTATAGAAGAATGATTTGGGAAGATCAGCCAAAGAGAGTAATAGCCTCGTATTTAAAATAGTCTTTGTACCTAGCAGTATCCTGAGTACGGCGGGACACGTGAAATCCCGTCGGAATCTGGGAGGACCATCTCCCAACCCTAAATACTCCCTAGTGACCGATAGTGAACCAGTACCGTGAGGGAAAGGTGAAAAGCACCCCGGGAGGGGAGTGAAATAGAACCTGAAACCGTGTGCCTACAACAAGTTCGAGCCCGTTAATGGGTGAGAGCGTGCCTTTTGTAGAATGAACCGGCGAGTTACGTTATGATGCGAGGTTAAGTTGAAGAGACGGAGCCGTAGGGAAACCGAGTCTGAATAGGGCGCCTTAGTATCATGACGTAGACCCGAAACCATGTGACCTACCCATGAGCAGGTTGAAGGTGCGGTAAGACGCACTGGAGGACCGAACCAGGGCACGTTGAAAAGTGCTTGGATGACTTGTGGGTAGCGGAGAAATTCCAAACGAACTTGGAGATAGCTGGTTCTCTCCGAAATAGCTTTAGGGCTAGCGTCGACATTAGAGATTCTTGGAGGTAGAGCACTGTTTGGGTGAGGGGTCCATCCCGGATTACCAATCTCAGATAA
>NZ_VMLH01000005.1:0-7500 GCF_013276595.1 Streptococcus sp. 10824 | reverse complement strand
ACCCAAGTCCGGCTGAAGGGAACGGTCTTGAAAACCGTCAGGCGTGTAAAAGCGTGCGTGGGTTCGAATCCCACATCCTCCTTTTATATTAACGCGGGATGGAGCAGCTCGGTAGCTCGTCGGGCTCATAACCCGAAGGTCGTAGGTTCAAATCCTGCTCCCGCAATAAGGCTCGGTAGCTCAGTTGGTAGAGCAATGGATTGAAGCTCCATGTGTCGGCGGTTCGATTCCGTCTCGCGCCATTTATATATTTTGGAAGGGTAGCGAAGAGGCTAAACGCGGCGGACTGTAAATCCGCTCCTTCGGGTTCGGGGGTTCGAATCCCTCCCCTTCCATTTTACGGGCATAGTTTAAAGGTAGAACTAAGGTCTCCAAAACCTTCAGTGTGGGTTCAATTCCTACTGCCCGTGTTAATAGAATTATGGCGGGTGTGGTGAAGTGGTTAACACACCAGATTGTGGCTCTGGCATGCGTGGGTTCGATCCCCATCACTCGCCTATTTTATATTATTGGGGTATAGCCAAGCGGTAAGGCAAGGGACTTTGACTCCCTCATGCGTTGGTTCGAATCCAGCTACCCCAGTTACTATTTGCCGGCGTGGCGGAATTGGCAGACGCGCTGGACTCAAAATCCAGTGTCCGCAAGGACGTGCCGGTTCGACCCCGGCCGCCGGTATAGTATAGCGTTAGGAACGTAGTTAATCTTCGTTCCTTTTTTGTATTATTTTTGGTATAATAGTAGTTATTCAAATTTTATTTAGATTAAGAAAGTGTAGGGGAGTATGTCTTGTTCTATCGATTTATTAAAACATCGGTATTTGAAAAATATTAAAGAAAATCCTGAATTGTTTGTCGGAATTGAGTTGGAGTATCCTGTTGCAAGTTTAGAAGGGGATGCTACAGATGTTGAAGTTATAAAGGATCTATTTCATTATTTAGTTTCTACTTTGGATCTCACCGTAGCAAAGGTAGATGATTTTGGCAATCTGATCCAGTTAGTAGATCCGATAAGTCAGGATGCTATTTTGTTTGAAGTTTCCTATACTACGATTGAATTTGCGTTTGGTAAGGTTAAAGAGATTCAAGAGGTAGAGAATCGTTTTAATAATTATATGAATGTAATTCAGAGAAAATTAAGTGAATCAAATCATGCTATTGTTGGCTGTGGCATTCATCCTAACTGGGATAAGAATGAGAACTGTCCAGTGGCTTATCCACGCTATCAGATGTTGATGGATTATTTGAATTTGAGTAGAAATATTATTAAATCAGATTTACATCATTTCCCTGAATATGGTACTTTTATCTGTGGGAGCCAGGTTCAGCTGGATATTTCAAAAACCAACTACTTGCGGGTGATTAATGCTTTTACTCAAATTGAAGCGGCTAAGGCTTATGTATTTGCCAATTCTGAGTTTACAGGTGCGGATTGGGATACAAAAATTTCAAGGGACATCTTCTGGGAAGAATCGATGCATGGCATCTATCCAGAGAATGTTGGGGTTAATACTAGACTTTTTGATGATGAAGATGATTTTTTTGACTATCTCGATCATTCTGCGATTTTTACTGCGGAACGTGATGGACAAACCTATTATTTTTATCCCATTCAGGCTAGGGACTATTTGGCTACATCTGAAATCCAAGCATATGCTCTTAATGGGGATGAGATTCTTATTTACCCTCAAGAGAAGGATTTTGAAACTCATCGTAGTTACCAGTACCAAGACTTAACGACTCGAGGAACAGTTGAGTTTCGTAGTGTGTGTACTCAGCCTCTAGATAAAACCTTCGCTTCTGCTGCCTTTCACTTGGGATTATTAGTTAATTTAGATAAGTTAGAAGCTTACTTAGAAACAGCACCTTTCTTTAAAGAATTTGGGCGAAATTATAAATTTTTAAGACGACAATTTTCTAAGAAAAAGCTTACAGATCAGGAAGAAACTGCGATTATTGGATTTTCCAAAGACTTACTCCTGCTAGCCGAGGAAGGACTGAAGATGAGAAATAAGAAAGAAATGACCTACCTACAGCCTTTGAAAGAAGAATTGAGCCTATAATTTCTCTTACTAAAGGGAGAATTTTCTGAAAAATCATGATATAATGGAAGAGACTATAGATAAAGGATAGAGAGTAATGACATTAGTTTATCAATCAACGCGTGATGCCAACAATACAGTAACTGCTAGCCAAGCTATTTTGCAAGGTTTGGCGACGGACGGCGGTTTGTTTACACCGGTTACTTATCCAAAGGTAGATTTGGACTTTGACAAATTGAAAGCTGCTTCTTATCAGGAAGTTGCTAAGATTGTTTTGTCAGCATTTTTAGATGACTTTACAGCTGAAGAGTTGGACTACTGTATCAACAATGCCTACGATAGTAAATTTGATACTCCAGCTATAGCGCCTTTGGTGAAATTAGACGGTCAATACAATTTGGAACTGTTCCATGGTTCAACGATTGCCTTTAAGGATATGGCCTTGTCTATTTTGCCATACTTTATGACAACAGCTGCTAAGAAGCATGGTTTGGTGAACAAGATTGTCATCTTAACAGCGACATCTGGTGACACGGGGAAAGCTGCTATGGCGGGGTTTGCGGATGTGCCTGGTACTGAGATTATTGTCTTTTATCCAAAGGATGGTGTCAGCAAGGTACAAGAGTTGCAAATGACCACTCAGACTGGTGGTAATACTCATGTTATCGCAATAGATGGTAACTTTGATGATGCCCAAACAAATGTGAAGCATATGTTTAACGATGGGGCTCTTCGTGAAAGATTAGCGGCCAACAAGTTGCAATTTTCATCTGCAAACTCTATGAACATTGGTCGTCTGGTGCCACAGATTGTTTATTATGTTTATGCCTATGCTCAGTTGGTTAAGACTGGTGAGATTGTGGCTGGTGATAAGGTCAACTTCACAGTACCAACAGGAAACTTTGGAAATATCTTGGCTGCCTTTTATGCTAAGCAAATTGGTCTCCCAGTTGGCAAATTGATCTGTGCTTCAAATGACAACAATGTTTTGACAGACTTTTTCAAGACACGTGTTTACGATAAGAAACGTGAGTTTAAGGTAACAACTAGTCCATCTATGGATATTTTGGTGTCTTCAAACTTGGAGCGCTTGATTTTCCATCTTTTGGGTAATGATGCTGAAAAGACTGCTGAACTCATGAATGCCTTGAACACGCAAGGACAATATGAGTTGACAGATTTTGATGCAGAGATTCTTGATCTCTTTGCGGCTGAATATGCGACTGAGGAAGAAACTGCAGCAGAAATCAAACGTGTTTATGAGTCAGATTCTTATATCGAGGATCCACATACGGCGGTTGCCTCAGCAGTTTATAAAAAATACCAAGCGGCTACTGGGGATGCGACTAAGACAGTGATTGCTTCAACAGCTAGTCCATACAAGTTCCCAGTGGTTGTAGTAGAAGCTGTGACTGGAAAATCAGGGCTTGGCGACTTTGAAGCCTTGGCTCAATTACATGATATTTCAGGAGTGGCAGTGCCGCCAGCAGTTGATGGGCTTGAAACAGCTCCTGTTCGTCACAAGACAACAGTGGCAGCTACTGACATGCAAGCAGCGGTTGAGGCTTATCTAGGACTTTAAGACAGAGGGAGTAAACTCGGTTGGGAAACCAACTGAGTTTCTTTTCATCAGGAGGAGAGATTGTTTAAGAAAAATAAAGATATTCTTAATATTGCCTTACCAGCTATGGGTGAAAACTTTTTGCAGATGCTCATGGGAATGGCGGACAGTTACTTGGTAGCCCACTTGGGCTTGATAGCTATTTCGGGTGTATCAGTAGCTGGCAATATTATCACGATTTACCAGGCGATTTTCATCGCTCTGGGAGCTGCTATTTCCAGTGTTATTTCAAAAAGTTTGGGGCAGAAGGATCAATCTATGCTAGCCTATCATGTGACTGAGGCGTTGAAGATTACCTTACTCTTAAGTTTCCTTTTAGGATTTTTGTCCATCTTCGCTGGGAAAGAGATGATAGGACTATTGGGAACGGAGAGGGCTGTAGCTGAGAGTGGTGGACTGTATCTATCTTTGGTAGGCGGATCGATTGTTCTCTTGGGCTTGATGACCAGTCTTGGTTCCTTGATTCGTGCAACGCATAATCCACGTTTGCCCCTCTATGTTAGTTTTTTATCCAATGCCTTGAATATTCTCTTTTCCAGTCTAGCTATTTTTGTACTGGATATGGGGATAGCGGGTGTTGCTTGGGGGACTATTCTGTCTCGTTTGGTTGGTCTTGTGATTTTGTGGTCGCAATTAAAGCTGCCTTTTGAGAAACCGATTTTTGGTTTAGATAAGGAACTATTGACCCTAGCTTTGCCAGCAGCTGGAGAGCGGCTTATGATGCGGGCTGGTGATGTCGTGATCATTGCCTTGGTCGTTTCTTTTGGAACGGAGGCAGTGGCTGGAAATGCAGTCGGAGAAGTCTTGACCCAGTTTAACTATATGCCTGCCTTTGGCGTAGCTACGGCAACGGTCATGATAGTGGCCCGAGCAGTTGGGGAGGATAATTGGAAAAAAGTGGCTAATTTAAGCAAGCGAACTTTTTGGCTTTCTCTGATCCTCATGTTACCCTTGACCTTCAGTATCTATGCTTTGGGTATACCACTAACTCATCTCTATACGACTGATTCTCTAGCGGTGGAGGCTAGTGTGCTAGTGACACTTTTTTCACTACTTGGTACTCCTATGACGATAGGAACAGTCATCTATACAGCAGTCTGGCAGGGGTTGGGCAATGCTCGGCTTCCCTTTTATGCGACAAGTATAGGAATGTGGTGTATCCGCATTGGAACAGGATATCTGATGGGGATTGTGCTTGGTTGGGGCTTGTCTGGTATTTGGGCAGGGACTCTCTTGGATAATGGTTTTCGCTGGTTATTTCTACGTTATCGTTACCAGCGTTATATGAGCTTGAAAGGATAGGAAATGCAAAAAACAGCTTTTATTTGGGATTTAGACGGGACTTTATTGGACTCTTACGAAGCGATTTTATCAGGGATTGAGGAGACCTATGCTCAATTTTCTATTCCTTATGATAAGGAGAAGGTGAGAGAGTTTATCCTCAAGTATTCTGTGCAGGATTTGTTGGAGAAAGTTGCGGAAGAGAGAAAGCTGGATGTGGAAATGCTAAATCAGGTGCGTGCACAGAGTCTGGCTGAGAAGAATGCTCAGGTAGTTTTGATGCCAGGTGCGCGTGAGGTGTTGAATTGGGCAGACCAAACAGGAATTCAGCAGTTTGTTTACACTCATAAGGGAGACAATGCTCTTACCATTCTCAGAGACTTGGGTTTGGAATCTTATTTTACAGAGATTTTAACCAGTCAGAGTGGCTTTACGCGGAAGCCAAGTCCAGAAGCGGCTATATATTTGCTAGACAAGTATCAGCTGAATCCTGATAACACCTATTATATAGGGGACCGGACTCTGGATGTGGAATTTGCCCAGAATAGTGGGATTCAAAGTATCAACTTTTTAGAGTCGACTTATGAAGGAAATCACAGGATTCAAGCGTTAGCAGATATTTCCCGTTTTTTTAAGGCTAAGCGATAAAAAGATTGTGTCAGTTTTGTGACAGAGACCTAACAAACTGTTTCAAGTAACAGAGTTTGTTACAAGGAATAGACAGTTCTGTTAAATAGGCCCGAGAGGGCTTTTTTTCTGCATTTTTTGTGTTATCATAGACAGGTACTCATTTGAAAGGAATAGGAAAGAATGAAGAAAAGAATATTATTAGCTTCAACAGTAGCCTTGTCATTTGCCCCAGTATTGGCAACTCAAGCAGAAGAAGTTCTTTGGACTGCACGTAGTGTTGAGCAAATCCAAAATGATTTGACTAAAACGGACAACAAAACAAGTTATACAGTACAGTATGGTGATACCTTGAGCACAATTGCAGAAGCCTTGGGTGTAGATGTCACAGTTCTTGCGAATTTGAATAAAATCACTAATATGGACTTGATTTTCCCAGAAACTGTTTTGACAACGACTGTCAATGAAGTAGAAGAAGTAACGGAAGTTGAAATCCAAACACCCCAAGCAGACTCTAATGAAGAAGTGACAACTGCGACAGCAGATTTGACAACCAATCAAGTGACTGTAGATGATCAAACTGTTCAAGTTGCAGATCTTTCTCAACCAATTGCAGAAGCGCCAAAAGAAGTCTCATCAAATTCAGAAGTTACAGAGACAGTGACTGCTACAGAAGAAGTGACACCATCTACAGGAACTTCTGTCCCAGAGGAGCAAACAGCCGAAACAAGTAGTGCAGTTGCAGAAGCAGCTCCTCAGGCAATGACTCCAGCTGAGAAAGATGAAACTCAAGCAAGCACTCAAGCTGAATCAGCAGTAGAAGCAACTACAACACCAGTAGAAGAAAAAGCTCCTGAAACAACTGCAACAAGTTCAGAAGCAAAAGAAGTAGCATCATCAAATGGAGCTACACCAACAGTTTCTACTTATCAACCAGAAGAGACGAAGATAGTTTCAACAACTTACACAGCTCCAGCTGCGCCTGATTATGCTGGACTTGCAGTAGCGAAATCTGAAAATGCAGGCCTTCAACCACAAACGGCTGCCTTTAAAGAAGAAATTGCCAACTTGTTTGGCATCACATTCTTTAGTGGTTACCGTCCAGGAGACAGTGGAGATCACGGAAAAGGTTTGGCTATTGACTTTATTGTACCAGAAAGCTCAGAACTAGGGGATAAGATTGCGGAATACGCTATTCAAAATATGGCCAGCCGCGGCATTAGTTACATCATCTGGAAACAACGTTTCTATGCTCCATTCGATAGCAAATATGGGCCAGCTAACACTTGGAATCCAATGCCAGACCGCGGTAGTGTGACAGAAAACCACTATGACCATGTTCACGTTTCAATGAATGGATAAACCAGACTTGGTAATATCATTTTGACGAATGAGATCTAGCTTTCGTGATAGGAAGTAGGTCTTGTTCGTTTTTTATTTGTCATACTCTTCGAAAATCTCTTCAAACCACGTCAGTTTTATCTGAAACCTCAAAGCTGTGCTTTGAGCAACCTGCGACTAGCTTTCTAGTTTACTCTTTGATTTTCATTGAGTATCAATTTGAATGGAAGATGGGAAGTTTCTGTCTTGTAATGATTCAAGCAACATTCTTGCAATCTATTTTACTTTATACTCAATTGTTTTCAAAAAGCAACCTTGTCCATTGTCTGCTGACAGTGGACTTTAAAACGCTTTTTTCCAGTCCTTGAATAACTTCTTGAAGCTTATCAATGACGGCTTCCAATGTTTGGAAAGCCTTGTTTTTGAAACCTCGTTTTCGAATTTCTTTCCATACTTGTTCAATAGGGTTCATTTCTGGAGTATAAGGTGGGATAAAAGCTAACTCAATATTACTTGGAATCTCTAAGGTACTTGATTTATGCCATATAGCATTATCCATGACAAGTAAAATATATTCTTCTGTATAAGCTGT
>NZ_VMLH01000049.1:0-4454 GCF_013276595.1 Streptococcus sp. 10824 | reverse complement strand
CCCCAAGACTATAATAGATTGAAATAAGATGTAACCAAGTCGATTAGGAAAGACAAATGAATTTCTAAAAATGTTTTAGCAACCGCAATGTTCTGGTCTATATTCAATCTACTATATAATACTCTTCGAAAATCTCTTCAAACCACGTCAACGTCTCCTTGCCCTACTCCAGTACAGCCTGCGGCTAGTTTCCTAGTTTGCTCTTTGATTTTCATTGAGTATAAGATTTATTTCCTAGCGAGATCTTGAATTTACTCGAGGATGAACTGCCATAAAACAAAGAAAAAGAGGGTGCTACTCTCACATCCCTCTTTCTAATCAGAGCTTAATACCAAACGCTGACATCCACACGCCCTTGGATTCCTTTCATGTATTCAGAAGAGGTATATTGCCAACCCTTTTCTCCTGAATAATGAGGATTTTCCCATTCTAAAGCATTGGTATAGGCCGCTACCCAGTTTACATGTTTTAAAATATCTGGGTGTTTTAAACGCGTCTGTAATAAACTACGATAGCTATAGACATACACATTTTGATAACCCGCCTGCTTCATCGTCTCCATGTACTTGTTAATAATCTTAACCCAAGTACCTGTATCACTCGGAGCACGCTTACTTTTATTCACATACTCCCAGTTCTCAACATCATAGTAGATAGGATAAGACAAGTTCATATTGTATTTCTTCAGAAGTTCAATGGTCTGTTCAGCGTCATTCTCAGCATCGGTCTCATTTTCAGCATAGGTATAGAGATAGACACCATAAGGAATTCCCAGACGGTTTAACTCCTTAATGTTATGCGCCAATTCCTTGTCTTCTTTACCACTATAACCTAGACGAACAATGACACCATCTACTTCATTTTCATCAATAACCTTTTTCCAATCATTGATACGACCATTGTGCTCACTAATATCAATAACTTTCTTAGCATGTTCGGTTCCAACTTGCTCTTCTCTATTATTAAAGAAATAGCGTTTACCATCTCTGTGAACCCAGCCGACATTCAAATCTTTCTTTTCTTTGAGTTCACCAGAGGCCGCAAAGATATAGCGAGCACCATCCATAATCACTTCATCAGTCGCCATGGCACCACTTCCAGTCAAATAGTAGTTACCTTGCCACTCATTCCGAGCCATATAGCCCCACTTCTTGAAATAGTACCATTTGCCGCCCACTTTTTGCCACTCTTGGTTGGCATAAGTTCCATCGGATTTTAGATAAAAATAAGCAGAATAGGCTGGATCATAAAGCCATTCATTTTGCATCATGGCACCTTGACCATTCAAGAAATAACTTCCTTGCCATTGGCTTTTAGCCATGTAACCCCACTTCTTGAAGTAATACCACTTATTTCCAATCAATTGCCATTCTTGATGGGCATAAGCCCCATCTGACTTGAGATAAAACCAACTCTTGTAATTATTATCATAAAGCCACTCGTTTTGAGCCATATAGCCACCTGATTTCAGGTAGTAATTGCCCTGCCACTCATTTTGAGCATAACGACTGTCTGATTTGAGATAAAACCAAGCTTTGTAGTTATTATCAAAAATCCATTCACTTTGAGCTTTAGAACCATCAGCCTTTACATAATAATCTCCATCCCAGTGGGCAGAGACACTGTTTCTCTGTTCATTGCTACTAGTTGATGAAGTTCCTGTTGATAGACTAGATTTTTCTGAAACTGTGCTTCCACTTGTTTCATCTGCCGCAATTCCTGAAACTCTTACGCCAAGTAAGCAAAGGCTTGCTAGCCCTATACATACAAATTTTGTTTTCAATCTTTCCTCTCCTATAAAAAATGGAACAGACATCTGAATGCTGTTCCACCTAGCTTTTGCTACTTACTGATTATTTTACAAAGTCAAGCAAAGCCAAGAAGCTTTCAGCTTCAAGTGACGCACCACCTACAAGGGCACCGTCAACGTCTGGACAAGCCATGTATGAAGCAACGTTCTCAGGTTTAACAGAACCACCGTATTGAACACGAACTTTGTCTGCAACTTCTTGACCAAAGTCAGCAGCTACAACGTCACGAACAACTTTACACATTTTTTGTGCGTCGTCTTGTGAAGCTGATTTACCAGTACCGATAGCCCAGATTGGTTCGTAAGCGATAACTGATGCAGCAACTTGTTCAGCAGTCAATCCAGCCAATGCAGCAGATACTTGAGCACCTACAAATTCAGCAGCTTTACCAGCTTCGTAAGTTTCAAGTGACTCACCACAACAGATGATTGGAAGCATACCGTTTGCAAAGATTGCTTTTGCTTTTTTGTTGATATCTTCGTCAGTTTCATGGAAGTAGTCACGGCGTTCTGAGTGACCGATAACAACGTAGTCAGTACCGATTTCTTTCAAAACTTGTGGGCTTGTTTCACCAGTGAAGGCACCTGCATTTTCAAAGTAGCAGTTTTGAGCAGCAACTTTAAGGTTTGAACCTTTTGCCGCAGCAAGAACTGTTGTCAAATCAAGAGCTGGAGCAGCGATACCTGCTTCAACAAGATCTGATGAAGGAAGTTTTGACGCAACTGCTTCAACGAATGCTTTAGCTTCTTCTGGATTTTTGTTCATTTTCCAGTTACCAGCGATAAATGGTTTACGTGACATTTCACATACCTCTTTTTTCAATTTATTTTCTATTTATTTTATCACAATTAGACACAGCTTGCAAATCTTACTCGGATTTCAAGCCTGCTGACATGGATTAATCCTTCCAGAGATCCATAGCATTTCTGAAATCTGCCGATACCTGTGTCAACTGAGGATTGCTTGCTTCTCTTTCTGCCCGCTTAGCCTCGATTTGAGCCACACTTTTGATACCTTCATGTCGCCAGTTTCTCAAAATCGCCTGGATGTACTTCCAGTTTGGTTTTCCATTCAAAACAGCTTCACGAAGAGCTTCCTTAATCAAGTCAGCACTGGTTCCATCTTCCTTTAGTGTCTTCATCAAATCCTCAATCTCAAAAGGCGTCAACAAGCGTCCCAACTCCTGCTGGAAGGTTTCCACCAAATCCTTAAGATGATTTTGAGGTATCAACTGGTCTGAACTCGAAGCAATAGCTCCAAGCAAGTCATCCAAACGTTCCAAAGCCAAACTAGCATCAAAAAGCAATTCGATTTCGCCATTTAATTCGATAGTACGATACTGGAGAAGTCCCCTCTCCGTCAGATTGGAAATGGACTGGTTGACATCCGAAATTTCCTTGCCAATCCTTTCAGCAATCTGGCTTGGCGACATTTCTTCTAAGCCTGTCGTATTTTGCAAATAGAAAAATTGCCAAACCAGAAAATCGTCGCTAGAAGGAAAGAGTTCCTTAAAATGCAAGAGCAGGGCACTCGGTAAAACCAAGTTCCCTGATTTAAAAGCGTCTAAATATGTCATAATTCCTCTTATAAATACCCAAATGCAGATGCATCATCTTCTATTTTTCTCCAGTCAAAAGGGGTTTCCTGATAGACTGCATAATTTACCCAGTTACTGAAAAAGAGGGCTGCCGATGAAGACCAACAAAGACAAGGCGTCTGATTGACATCATCATCCTTAAAGTAATTTTCTGGAATATGAGGATCTAAACCTGCATCACAATCTCGGAAATACTCTTTTGCCAAGGTATCACGGTCATATTCCAAATGCCCAAAACTATAAATTTCACGCAAATCACGACTAGCCAAAATCGAAACCCCAACCTGAGAACCCTCTGATAAAATCTCGAGATTGGTTTTGTTTAAGACCTCTTCCTTAGAAATCTCCGTGTGCCGAGAATGAGGGGAAACATAGCTATCGTCAAAGCCTCTTAAAAGAAGGTGCCCTTCTTTTAAAGTGTCCTGAGGATAAATACCCGATAACTTACTGTCCATCTGGTATTTTTCCACTCCATAACGCAGATAAAGACCAGCCTGAGCCCCCCAACAGATATAAAGGGTCGAATAGACATGGGTCTTGGACCACTCAAGCACCTGGCTAAATTCCTCCCAATAGTCCACTTCCTCAAATGGTAAATGCTCAACTGGAGCACCCGTGATAATCATCCCATCAAAATACTCATCCTTGACTTCAGGAAAGGTTTTATAAAAGGTCTCCATGTACTCTGAACGAGTTGTTTTAGAACGATGGCTCTCCATATAGAGAAAATCAATATCCAATTGCAGGGGCGTATTAGCCAAATGACGCAACAACTGGGTTTCTGTGACCATTTTCTGTGGCATGAGATTTAAAATTAAAATCTTCAAAGGACGGATATCTTGGTGGGCCGCACGTTGATCATCCATGACAAAGATATTCTCTGTCCGTAAAATCTCAACAGCTGGTAATTTTCTATCAATTCGAATCGGCATAACCCTCTCCTAACTGTACTCTTTCAGAAATAATTGCATATGTTTGAAACTCTTCGAGAATCTCTTCAAACCGCGTCAACGTTGCCTTGCCGTACGTATATGTTACTGACTTCG
>NZ_VMLH01000048.1:0-21391 GCF_013276595.1 Streptococcus sp. 10824 | reverse complement strand
AGACTGACGAAGTCAGTGAGCATATCTACGTTAAGGCGACGCTGACGTGGTTTGAAGAGATTTTGAAAGAGTATTAGACCATACTTTTCTAAAATGCGTCAAAAAAACCTTGCAACTAGGTTACAAGGTTAATGACATTAATCGAAGTTAACGTATTCTTTTTGAAGTTCAAGAACTTCTTCCATTGTTGAACACTCTGTAAGGGCACGGTTAGCGTACTCTTCCATCTTAGTAGTATCCAATTTCTTCATCAAGCTACGTGTACGAAGGACAGATGTTGCTGACATAGAGAACTCATCCAAGCCCATTCCGACAAGAAGTGGAACAGCTTTTTGGTCACCAGCCATCTCACCACACATACCAGCCCATTTACCTTCAGCGTGAGCTGCCTTGATAACGTTGTTGATCAAGCGAAGGATTGATGGGTTATATGGTTGGTAAAGGTATGAAACTTGCTCATTCATACGGTCTGCTGCCATTGTATATTGGATCAAGTCGTTTGTACCAATTGAGAAGAAGTCTACTTCTTTAGCAAATTGGTCTGCAAGCATGGCTGCTGCAGGGATTTCAATCATGATACCAACTTGGATGTCATCCGCAACTGCAACACCTTCAGCAAGAAGGTTTGCTTTTTCTTCTTCATAAACTGCTTTGGCTGCACGGAATTCTTTCAAAAGGGCAACCATTGGGAACATGATACGCAATTGACCATGAACAGATGCACGAAGAAGGGCACGGATTTGTGTACGGAACATTGCATCTCCAGTTTCAGAAATAGAGATACGAAGGGCACGGAATCCAAGGAAAGGGTTCATTTCATGTGGCATATCGAAGTAAGGAAGTTCCTTATCTCCACCGATATCCATTGTACGAACAACCACTGGTTTACCATTCATTCCCTCAAGAACAGCCTTGTATGCTTCATACTGCTCGTCTTCTGTTGGGAAGTCTTGAGAATCCATATACAAGAACTCTGTACGGTAAAGTCCAACAGCTTCAGCACCGTTGTTGTTAACACCTTCAACGTCTTTTGGAGTACCGATGTTAGCGGCCAACTCGAAGTGTTTACCGTCAGCAGTCACTGTTTGAGCATCTTTCAAAAGTGCCCATTCAGCTTTTTGTTTAGCATAAGCTTCACCAGCTGCTTTAAATTCTGCCGCTTGTTCATCTGTTGGGTTGATAATCACTTCACCAGTAATTCCGTTAACGGCAAGGATATCACCGTCTTTGACGATTTCAGTGATATTATTTGTTCCCAATACAGCTGCAATTTCAAGTGTACGTGCCATGATAGCTGAGTGGCTTGTACGTCCACCAATGTTGGTTACAAAAGCTTTTACAAAGTTTTTGTCCAATTGAGCTGTATCAGATGGTGTCAAGTCATGCGCAATGACGATTACTTCTTCATTGATAGAAGCTGGGTTTGGCAATTTCTTACCAAGAAGGTTTGCCAATACACGTTTTGTCACGTCGCGGATATCCGCTGCACGTTCTTGCATGTATGGGTTGTCTTCCATGCCTTCAAAGATAGTGATGAACATATCAGTCACTTCTTTAAGACCTGCTTCTGCATTGACTTTCTTAGCACGAATTGTTTCTTTAATCTGACCAATCAATTCTGGGTCAGCAAGAACCATCAAATGAGCGTCAAAAACTTGAGCCGCTTCTTCACCAAGCGTACCTACAGCTTTCTCGCGGATAAGAGAAAGCTCGTTTTGAGAAGCTTCAAGAGCAACATCCAAACGAGCCTCTTCTGCGTTTGTATCTTCGACTGAAATAGTCTCGAATGACAAATCCGGTTGAACGAGTAGATATGCTTTTGCAACTGCAACACCGTCAGATGCTGCGATTCCTTTAAGCATTTCTGTCATTTCCCTTATGCCAATCCTTCTTTTTCCATTGTTTCTGAGATTGCAGCGATAGCGTCATCTGCATCTGCACCTTCAGCTGAGATAGTTACGTCAGCACCTTGGCCAACACCAAGACTCATAACACCCATAATTGATTTAAGGTTAACTGATTTACCTTTGTACTCAAGAGTGATATCTGAAGCAAATTTGCTAGCAGTTTGCACCAACAATGTTGCTGGACGTGCGTGAATACCTGTTTCTGCCACTACGTGGAAATCTTTAGAAGCCATAGTTTGACTCTCCTTTTGTTCTTTCTTTTTTTGAGTTATATGTGATAACCCTTACAGTTTGGTATTATACCATCTTCTAGGATTTTTTTCAAGCATTTTCTGGATTTTCCTTCAATTTCCTTTCAGATAACTTGCTGAAAATCTTCTATCCTAGATAACAAAACACAGGATATAGTTTCTTTAAAAACGATTTATAGGATAATCATTGCTGTTTTATAAACCAAACACTACATATTGTGTTTTGTTAGCTTGACTAGAAAAACAGACCACTATATTTAGTTTAAATCATTGACAAATTTTTATTTTCTGATATACTAAGATAGTATTAAATTTTGAAGAGGAGTTACACAATGGTAACCGTTTATTCTAAAAACAATTGTGTCCAATGTAAAATGACCAAACGTTTCTTGGACAGTAATAACGTTGAATATAAAGAAATCAATCTTGATGAGCAGCCTGAGTACATCGATCAAGTTAAAGAGCTCGGTTTCAGCGCAGCTCCTGTTATCCAAACACCAACTGAAGTCTTTTCAGGTTTCCAGCCAGGAAAACTGAAACAATTAGCATAAGCTTAGTAATCATCCAGAAGAAACTGCTTCTAGGGCTAACTTAGAAGCCTTTCTTTTGTAATTAGATAAGGGAAATTTTATGGGATTAAAACATCTTGAAGACGTGACTTACTTCCGTCTCAATAACGAAATCAACCGTCCTGTTAATGGACAAATCATGCTTCATAAAGATAAGGAAGCCTTGGATGCCTTCTTTAAAGAAAATGTCGTTCCAAACACTATGGTTTTTGATTCAATTACTGATAAAATCAACTACCTCATTGAACACAACTACATCGAAACAGCTTTTATCAAGAAATACCGTCCAGAGTTCTTGGAAGAATTGGCTCAATTTATCAAAGACCAAAACTTCCAATTCAAGTCTTTCATGGCAGCTTATAAATTTTACAATCAATATGCTTTGAAAACCAACGACGGTGAATATTATCTTGAAAGCATGGAAGACCGTGTCTTCTTTAACGCCCTTTATTTCGCTGATGGCAATGAAGCTGTTGCAATCGATATTGCCAATGAAATCATCCACCAACGCTACCAACCTGCTACTCCTTCCTTTTTGAACGCAGGTCGTGCTCGTCGTGGGGAGTTGGTATCTTGCTTCCTGATTCAAGTAACGGATGATATGAACTCTATCGGACGTTCTATCAACTCAGCACTTCAACTTTCACGTATTGGTGGTGGTGTGGGAATTACCCTCAGCAACCTTCGTGAAGCTGGTGCACCTATCAAGGGGTATGAAGGAGCAGCTTCTGGGGTCGTTCCGGTTATGAAGCTTTTTGAAGACAGCTTCTCTTACTCCAACCAATTGGGGCAACGTCAAGGTGCCGGTGTTGTCTACCTCAACGTCTTTCACCCAGACATCATCGCCTTCCTTTCAACTAAGAAAGAAAACGCCGATGAAAAAGTTCGTGTTAAGACCCTTTCACTTGGTGTTGTAGTACCAGATAAATTCTACGAATTGGCGCGTAAAAATGAAGAAATGTACCTCTTCAGTCCTTACTCTGTAGAAAAAGAATACGGTGTGCCATTCAACTACATCGACATTACTGAAAAATACGATGAATTGGTCGCAAATCCAAATATCCGCAAGACAAAAATCAAGGCGCGTGATTTAGAAACTGAAATCTCTAAATTGCAACAAGAGTCTGGCTACCCTTATGTAGTCAACATTGATACGGCTAACCGTGCAAATCCTGTTGATGGTAAGATTATCATGAGTAACTTGTGTTCTGAGATTCTTCAAGTCCAAGAACCAAGCTTGATCAACGATGCTCAAGAATTCCTTCAAATGGGAACGGATGTTTCATGTAACCTTGGTTCAACTAACGTAGTTAACATGATGACCTCACCTGACTTTGGTCGTTCTATCCGTGCTATGGTTCGTGCCCTTACTTTCGTTACAGATAGTTCACACATCGTAGCTGTTCCTACCATCGACCACGGAAATAGCCAAGCTCATACCTTTGGTCTTGGTGCAATGGGACTTCACAGCTACCTTGCCCAACAACTGATTGAATATGGGTCACCTGAGTCTGTTGAATTTACTAGCATCTACTTTATGCTTATGAACTACTGGACTTTAGTTGAGTCAAACAATATTGCGCGTGAACGTGGTATTACCTTCCACAACTTTGAAAAATCAGACTATGCTAACGGAAGCTACTTCGACAAGTATGTGACTGGCGAGTTTGTTCCAAAATCAGACCGTGTTAAAGAACTCTTCAAAGATGTCTTTATTCCAAGTGCTGCTGACTGGGCTGAACTTCGCGACAAGGTTCAAGCAGATGGTCTTTACCACCAAAACCGCCTTGCTGTAGCGCCAAATGGTTCGATCAGTTACATCAATGACGTTTCTGCTTCTATCCACCCGATTACGCAACGTATCGAAGAACGCCAAGAAAAGAAAATCGGTAAAATCTACTATCCTGCTGCTGGCTTGTCAACAGAAACCATTCCATACTACACTTCTGCTTACGACATGGATATGCGTAAGGTGATTGATGTTTACGCTGCTGCGACTGAGCACGTGGACCAAGGACTTTCACTTACTCTCTTCATGCGTAGTGACATTCCAAAAGGTCTTTACGAATGGAAGAAAGAAAACAAACAAACAACACGTGATTTATCTATCCTTCGTAACTATGCCTTTAACAAGGGAATCAAGTCTATCTACTACGTCCGTACCTTTACAGATGACGGTGGAGAAGTCGGCGCCAACCAGTGTGAAAGCTGTGTGATTTAGTTTCTAGCATAGAAACACTATTTTTCCCTAAGCAGCACTGATAAAATCAAATCTACTATGTCATAACATAATTTATGTAACATTTTAAAAGTCGGGCTTCCGACTTTTTGTGCGATACTCCTATAGAATTATGGTAAAATAGAATAATTGTGAGTTCGCAATACTAAACACAGAAAGAGATTTCAAATGGAAACTTACTACAAAGCCATTAACTGGAATGCCATCGAAGATGTCATCGACAAATCAACTTGGGAAAAGCTGACAGAGCAATTCTGGCTCGATACACGTATTCCCTTGTCAAATGACTTGGATGACTGGAGAAAGCTATCTAACAAAGAGAAAGACTTGGTTGGAAAAGTCTTTGGTGGTTTAACCCTTCTCGACACTATGCAATCTGAAACAGGTGTTCAAGCCCTTCGCGCAGACATCCGTACACCACATGAAGAAGCTGTTTTCAATAACATCCAATTTATGGAATCTGTTCACGCTAAATCTTACTCTTCAATCTTTTCTACCTTAAATACTAAGGCTGAGATTGAAGAAATTTTCGAATGGACCAATACCAATCCTTACCTACAAAAGAAGGCTGAGATTGTCAACGAAATCTACCTAAACGGTAGCCCACTTGAAAAGAAAGTTGCTAGCGTTTTCCTAGAAACCTTCCTCTTCTATTCAGGTTTCTTCACTCCCCTCTACTATCTTGGTAACAACAAACTTGCCAACGTTGCGGAAATCATCAAATTGATTATTCGTGATGAATCTGTTCACGGAACCTACATTGGTTACAAATTCCAACTTGGTTTCAATGAATTACCTGAAGAAGAGCAAGAAAAGCTAAAAGAATGGATGTACGACTTACTCTATACTCTTTATGAAAATGAAGAAGGCTACACAGAGAGCCTCTATGACGGTGTTGGTTGGACGGAAGAAGTTAAAACCTTCCTTCGTTACAATGCTAACAAGGCTCTCATGAATCTGGGACAAGATCCACTCTTCCCAGACTCAGCTGAAGATGTCAACCCAATCGTTATGAACGGTATTTCAACAGGAACATCTAACCACGACTTCTTCTCTCAAGTCGGAAATGGTTACCTCCTTGGTGAAGTTGAAGCCATGCAAGATGATGACTATAACTACGGTTTAGACTAATTCTCCATCACTCTCAATCATCAAAAAGTAAACTAGAAACATCAAAGTTATAACCCAACAAAAATATCGAAAGTTTTGAAAACAAACTTCGATATTTTTGTTTTTGTTTCATTTTGTTGTTTTTGTATTTGAATGATGAGCTAGTTTATGGTAAGATAGTAGTAGGAAACGAGGTGATAATATGCTCAAACAAGAAAAATTAACCAAAATTTTAGAAACAGTAAATAGTAAAGGAACCATAACGGTTAAACAGATTATGGACGAAATAGCCGTTTCAGATATGACTGCAAGGCGCTATTTACAGGAATTAGCTGATAAAGATTTGCTGATTCGTGTGCATGGTGGAGCTGAAAAACTTCGAACCAACTCCCTTTTGACTAATGAGCGATCAAATATTGAAAAACAAGCCCTCCAAACGGCAGAAAAACAAGAAATAGCCCGTTTTGCAGGCAGTCTAGTAGAAGAAAGAGAAACTATTTTTATTGGACCAGGAACAACATTAGAATTTTTTGCGCGTGAGTTGCCTATTGACAATATCCGCGTCGTGACCAACAGTCTACCTGTTTTTCTGATTTTAAGCGAACGAAAATTAACAGATTTGATTTTGATAGGTGGAAATTATCGCGATATTACAGGTGCTTTTGTTGGCACATTGGCCCTACAAAATCTCTCCAATCTCCAATTTTCTAAAGCTTTCGTTAGCTGTAATGGTATTCAAAACGGGGCTCTAGCTACTTTTAGCGAGGAAGAGGGAGAGGCTCAACGCATCGCTTTAAATAATTCTAATAAAAAATATTTACTCGCAGATCATAGTAAGTTCAATAAGTTTGATTTTTATACTTTTTATAATGTATCAAATCTTGATACTATTGTTTCAGATTCTAAACTAAGTGATTCAATCCTTTTTGAACTATCTAAACTTACTAAAGTCATCAAGCCTTAATAAACCTGAAAGATTCTGGGTAACAACTCAATTTCAGAAGAAAATGAAGTAAATCTTCCCACAATAAAACGCATAGTATCAAGTTTTTCAACACCTGATATTATGCGTTTTTCTGCGTTAAAGACTTTTTGCCCAATTGCTTTATCTGCCACCTCAAAGCTATGCATTGAGAAACCTGCGACTTGCTTTCTAGTTTAAAGTTGCTCTTTGATTTTCATTGAGTATAAGCAAGGTGATTAGATAAGAATTTTGCAGCGTACTAAATATAAGATTTAACTTTTTTGGAAATTGCTTATGATTGTTGAAACGGCATAAAATCTGAATCAAAGGAGATAGTATCCCGTTCTTCAGGATTGATAAAATTTAAAAAGATATTTTTAAATTCTTCCAGCTCATAATCTGAATGACAAATCCATTCTTTACCGGTCGAGACATACCATTTCCCAAGGCTTTTCAGTTCTTCATTCGTCAAACACGGTATTTGAGAACATTTTTCAAAGTTGATAATATAAACTTTTTCATAAATAGATTGGATAAAATTTTTGAACATCTTTTTGCCTCACTAAAATTCTATATCTAATGACTCATTCTACTAGTCTATAATCTGAGTTTCTGCTACTTTCTTGTACCAGTGAGCTGATTTCTTAGGATAACGTTCTTGCGTTTCAAAGTCTACATAGAAGAGACCGTAACGTTTTCCATAACCGTTTGACCATGAGAAGACGTCCATCAATGACCAAATGAAGTAACCTTTTACATTCGCTCCATCTGCAATCGCATCAGACAAGACTTCCAAGTGTTGTTTCACATAATCAATACGACCATCGTCGTAAACAGTATTATCAACGAACTCATCTTTATAACCAAGTCCATTTTCAGTGATGTAGATTTTCTTATAGTTCGGATAATCTTTCTTCACGCGCATGATTTGGTCATACAAACCTTGAGGGTAGATAATCCAATCCCAATCCGTACGTGGTACATAATCAGGAGCTACACGACGACCAACACCTTTGATTTGGTATTTAGAGCTTCCTTTCTCACCCTTACCATTATGAATGATTTCAGTTTCGCCATCAAAGGCTTCCATCCAGTCACTCATATAGTAATTGATTCCAAGGAAGTCGTTCAAGTCTTTCGCAGCTTCTAATGCTGTGAAATCTTCTTCACGAAGATCCAAACTACCACCATTGACTGATAAGATATGGTTGACACCTTCCATGGTTTCAGCTGAATAGCGACCTAGATAAGTTGCGTCTAAGATGAATTTATTGTGGATGATATCTTCCAACTCAGCTGCACGAACATCTGCTGGATTTTCATGATCTAGAGGATATTTAGTAGGCAGGGCGTGAACAACACCAATTTCCCCTTTATATCCTTTATCTTTATATAGCTTGACTGCACGTGCATGAGACACCATCATATTGTGGTGCGATTGGAAGACTTTGGCAAGGTCGTACTGAATACCTGGAGGGAATTTCCCAACCAAGTATTGACCATCACCGATTGGTCCAATTTCATTAAAGGTTGTCCAATAGTTTACTTCTGGAAATTCTTCAAAACAGAAGGCAGCGTAGTCTACAAAATGTTCGATATTTTCACGGTTTAAGAAGTCTCCATTTGAGTGGAGAGCTTCTGGCGTGTCAAAGTGATGAAGAGTTACAAAGGGCTCAACATGACGTTTGTGACACTCTGCAAATAAATTATGATAAAACTCAACACCTTTAGCATTTACTTGACCATAACCAGTCGGGAAAATACGTGACCAGGCAATAGAAATTCGAATGCCATTGACACCATACTCTTCTGCTAGCTTGAGGTCAACTGGATATCGATTGTAAAAATCACTGGCTGGTTCTGCAGTGTACCAGTAGTTATCTTCAAGATATTTATCCCACGCAACTGGTCCTTTTCCATCAGTATGTGTAGCCCCTTCTGCTTGATAGGCAGCTGTTGCGCCACCAAAAATAAAGTCTTTTGGAAGTGTTTTTGTCATTTTTTTCACCTATTTCTTGATTTAAATAAAGTAAAAGTGAGAGGAGAGGAGTCAGTGAGCCATCCTTCTCCATCTCACTTCTTGTACCAAGTCACCGAATTGTGACATGAGGAGGTAAAAACGATATCTTTTTACCGACGAATTAATA
The DNA here is from genome assembly GCF_013276595.1 of Streptococcus sp. 10824. Taxonomy (NCBI): domain Bacteria; kingdom Bacillati; phylum Bacillota; class Bacilli; order Lactobacillales; family Streptococcaceae; genus Streptococcus; species Streptococcus sp. 10824. Next base: position 12,204 of record NZ_VMLH01000048.1, on the reverse strand, counting down.
AGGCGATTAGGAAATTCGCCATAGCGATTTCCGTAACGATGGGAGACTGTTTCACAGTTCCTAGCCTTAATCGAATTGCTCTTGTACGAATGCTAGGGCACCTTTTCCATCACGAGTTAATTTGATGTATTGAGCGCCTTCTGTCTTGGCAAGTTTAATACCGAGTTTATCTGTTTCTGCTTTCATATCTTCAAAGTTTGAAGCAACTTGAGGGGCAAGGATAACCAAATCAAACTCTGGCAACATTTCACGGTGAGCACCATAGCCACCTGCTGCTGCTTTCACAGGGACATTGTATTCTGCTGCTGCCTTGTTCAAAGCATTTGCAAGGAGACCACTTGTCCCTCCACCTGCACAGAGAACGAGAACATTTGTTTCTTCAGTGATGGTATTTTGTGTTGCATCGACACCCGCTTTTTCAAGAATAGCATCCGCTTTTGCAGTGTTGAAGTTTGCAGCAACTTTTTCTTTCAATTCATCATTAGACTTACCTGAACGCTCTTCTTCAAGAATTTGTTCATCATAGACTTTAAGGAATGGATAGTAAATGACAACGTCAACCACGATTAGAAGGGCAGCAAGAATGAATGATAGCACTTGGAAGTTGGTACCAAGAACTAGACCTAGTGGAGCTGGGGTTGTCCATGGTAGATTAGCAGTAAATGAGTTCATTCCAAGTGTTTCAATAAAGAATTTGAAGATCCATACGTTTGCGATTGGAGCAAAGATAAATGGAATGAAGAAGATTGGATTTAATACCAATGGTGCACCAAACAAGATTGGTTCGTTGACACCAAAGAAGGTTGGAACAACAGACGCACGTCCGATTGCACGGTTACGTTTTGATTTTGTTAACCACATAAACATGAATGGAACAACCAGTGTCGCACCAGTACCACCCATGGTAACGATAAACATTTGTGTACCAGAAGTAAGAATCTTATCAGCATGCATCCCTTGTTGGAGAAGGTTTAAGTTGACTTCAGCATTTGCATAGGTAATCGCTGCGATAGCAGGTTCAACAATAGATGGACCGTGAATCCCAACAAACCAGAAGAAGGCAAAGGCACCAAAGATAATGGTGATACCTAGATAACCATCAGCAGCAGAGAATAATGGTGCAAAGAATTTACCGATTGATTCAGCTACGCTTGAACCAACAAAATGACGAGCTAGTAAATCAAGAGCATAAAGAGAAACAACAGATAGAGTGAATGGAATCACATCTTTAAAGACTTGTGAGATATTTGGTGGAACTTCGTCAGGCATACGAATAGTGACGTTGTTCTTAACACAAACCTTATAGATTGCTACGGTAACAAAGGCAGCTAGGAAGGCTGAAAGCAAACCTTTTGTCCCCAAGAATCCAGTAGCTAGACCATTTTCGATAGGATCAGCTGCCAACATCAACAAACCAACAATTGCTGCCAACAATGTTGACATATAGTTGATTTGATTGGTTTTCTCCATGCTCCGGTTTACTGAGTCGGTCAATGACTTGGCTGTTGTACCAGCTACTAAGAGAGCCAGAATTCCCATTGAATAGCTGTAAGGTTTCATCAGAAAGGCTACAACTTCATCAGACCATTTAAAGCCCCATGAGTTTGGTACAAAGGCAATCAAGATAAAAATACTTGAGAAGAGAATAACAGGCATACCTGCAATGAAACCATCACGAATAGCACGAAGATAGATATTACGAGATAATTTCTCGAAGAAAGGCTTTCCTTTCTCGATAAAGGCGATTAACTTATTCATTATTTAACTCCTCTCTTATAAAGTTCGATTAAGTGGTGCATCAAATCTTTTAACAAGATAGTTGTCATCAAGTGGTCTTGACCATGCATCATGGTTACACTATAAGCCAAATCCTCGCCAGCTGCTTCCTTAGTCAATAGACTTGTTTGCGCGTGGTGAGCCTCAGCAATACAGCTACCAGCTTCCTCTACCAGAGCGTCCGCTTTGGCAAAATCACCAGCTTCAGCAGCTTTCAAGGCTTCCAATAGTTTTGAACGAGCATCGCCAGCATAGGCTACGATTTCAAAACCTAACAATGTTACTTCTTCTCTATTCATGATAGAATTCTCCTTATATAATTTTAAATAATTTTTATGACAATAAACGTTGGATATGTAGAACTAGATAAACACGTTCACTTTTATACAAATCAATACCCGTATGTTGCGTAATCACATCATAAATCTTAGAACCAATCTCGAAGGCTTTTGGGTAGGATTGTTTGATATGGTCTTCCATATCCAGAAGTGATTGGTTATCATCTCTAGATCTGTCTAAATAATCCAAGAAATAATTCAAATGTATCATAAAGCGATCATAGAAATGGTTATTCTCTTTAGTTCGTTGAATTGCATATTCCTTTAGAACTTCTTCAACATTCCTGAGAATTTCTTTCCTCTTATCAATCGACTCCACAAGTTCTACTTCATTCTCGCCTTCGGCATTGATGAAATGATAAGCAATCCGAATAATTTCGTCCTCAGGAAAATGATCCGCTAGCTTCTGACGATAAATTTCAAAAGCTTCATTTGCGATTTGAAAAGCGACAGGATACTTAGCGGAAATATCTGGCAGATTACTATCCTTGTACCTTCCTTGTGCTAGAGCTTGGTAAGAACAGTAAATATGATCTGTCAAGGTTACGTAGAGATACTCTTGAATCGGATAATGATATTTCTTTGATAGCTTATCAATAATCTCATAGGTCACTGTGATAAAATCAAGCGGAACATCTTTGAGAAGAGCCATAAAGTTTTCTCTTGACTCTTCGGTCTTCATCCGAAAGATTTTCTCAACCTGATTTTCAGCAATCAAATCCCCCTTCTTCTTTCCAAATGCAATCCCCTTACCAATCACAATCACTTCTTCTCCCTTATCATTTCTGACAAGCGAGACATTGTGATTCATTGGATTTAGAATTCGATACATGTCAACCTCCTTTTATATCTTAAAGGTATATGAGTATAAAAAATGACCACAAATGAACTAGAAAATCAGCCGATTCCTAATTCACCTGTGATCATGCCTAATCTTACTTAGTAACACTCACCTTGTATTAACTTGTGATTTAAGTATAGCACAAGTAAGTTATTTTGTAAACCTTTACATGTAACTTTTTTAAACTTAACTATGTTCTAAAATTCATCAAACAGAGGATCTGTTTTTATTTATTTTTGTAAATCAAAACAAAAACAGGAAGACAGAAAAATAAAAAAGTAGCTACATTTTTAAAATTCATTAAATCTAATAAACAAAGAACACAAGAAACTATAAAACAAAATACGGTTATTTTTTTAAACGAACTATTCATAAAGAAATAACCTTTAAGGTAAATCTATGGTGTAAACAAGGTTTACAAATGGCACCTCTACTGTAGCTACAGCAACTGTCCAATAATTTTCTACAGCAGTTTTTACAGCCCAGCCAATCGCACCACTTATTACAGCAACAAACCCAGCCGTAACAGGATTAACCGCAAATTGTTTTAAATGCCATCCAGCATATCCAGTAGCGAAAGCTCCAGCAGCCCAGCCACCCATCCCCCTCACTTGAGGACCAAGATTGAAACGAAAACCTACAGGACCTCTTTCGTAAACGTTAGGCAACTCTTTTACAGCTTCATACATCAAACTTGCTTCTTGTACAGAAATACCAATATTTTTTGCTAGCTCTTCAGGAGTACCTTTTAAATTTATATTTCCAAATTTATCTACATAAAAATAATCTTCCAAAATTTGACCAGCATTTACAATATCTTCTGAAACCGAAACATTATAAAATTTATTCCCATCAACATTCAAAACAATATCATTTGCTTTATCTACTCTAGTTAGGGCACTATCTGCAAATACAGAATGACTAACCATAGGTAAGGCTGATGAGAATATTGAAACAATACCTAGTCCTACAACTAACGCTTTAAAACTCTTTTTAGTAGCCATTTATCTTCTCCTTTTATAGAACAATGAATGAAATGTGCATCTAAATATAGTTTATTCTGGCAATATTGTTTCCGTATTTTTCCTTCCTAGCTCGTAAAATAAACTATATCCTATTTTTATTATACTTCATCTAGTTACTTTCTAATTCATATTAACTTGTGATTTAAGTATAGCACAAGTAAGTTATTTTGTAAACCCTTACATGTAACTTTTTTAAAAATTTTTTTAGATTCATGTACCTAAACTATCAGGAGCTTCTTACACGCGTTCTTTCCATGAAGTTGCTGTTGTTTGAAGAACTTTGTTGAGTTCGTCAATGTTTTCAAAACCAGTTGTGCGAAGCCATTCACGAGCTGCTGCTTCACCATCTTTGATGTATGCTTCAACTGATCCAGCCCATGTTGCACGGCCACAAAGAACTCCGTTAAAGTTTGCACCTGATTCATGAGCAAATACAAGAGTATCTTGGAAGAGTTTAGCTGATACACCAGCACTCAAGTAGATGTATGGCAAGTTCGTTGCTTCATCTTGAGCTTTGAAGAAGGCTGCTGCTTCTTCACGTGTATAAACCGCTTCACCTTCAGCGAAGCCTTCAACATATTTAATGTTAACAGGAACTTCTACTTTCAAGACATCAATGTTAAAGCGTGGGTCTGAGAAGACTTTCATAGCACCGATAACTTTGTGTGGTTTTACTTTAGCGTATTCTACAGAACCTGCGTCAGCAATTTTTTCATCGTAAGCAAGGATTTCAAGGAAGAATGGGATATCTTCAGCCACACATTCAGAACCGATACGTTCTATGTAAGCTTGTTTTTCTTGGTTGAGTTCGTCTGAGCTATCTACATCATAGTAAAGCAAGAATTTAACTGCATCTGCACCTTCTTCTTTAATACGTTTTGCAGACCAAACATCCAAGCAGTCTGGCAAGCGTTTTGTGCTTGTTGTGTCATAACCTGTTTTTTCATAAGCAAGGAGAAGACCAGCTTTTTCATCAAGAGCTTTAGTTGCTGGAAGTCCATACTCAGGGTCAAGAAGCATAGATGAAGCGTATTTAGTCAATTCATCTGCTACCAAAACTTTAAGTTCTTCCATTTGAGCCACAGTTGGTTCTTCTGTTTGGTGTTGAGCCATAAGGCGTTTTAAAGCACCACGTTGGTCAAAAGCAAGAGCTGAGATGATACCATTTTCATCAGAAAGTTTTTCTAAGCGTGCACGTTTTTGTTCTGTTAAAGCCATTTTATACCTCTTTTACTATTAATTGATCATATAGAGCTTGATAGTTGGCCATGTTGACATGACCAGTCATTTTTTCTTGAGCATTGAGCATACCAAGGACATTTGCCTTGATGAGCAGTTCTGCATCCGATTCTTTATGAAGTAGTCCTGAAGAAATTCCTGCTACAGTAGAATCTCCAGATCCAACAGGATTTACCACCTGAATTCTAGGAATATCTACCTTGTAGAAAGTGTCTCCATGTTTGGCAAAGGCACCGTTGGCACCAAGTGAAACGATAATCCATTCAATACCTGCAAACAAAGGTTCTTGAAGGACTTCTTTTAATTCATCCAAATCCTCAGAAACTTCTCTTCCTAGAAGCTGAGACAATTCCTCATTATTTGGTTTGATGACTGTGGGTTTATGTGGTGATTCAAGAACTGCCTGAAGAGCCGCACCAGAGCAGTCCAAAACAACAGGCTTGCCAGCTTGATTAGCAAGTTCTACCAAGTTCGCATAGTAATCAACTGGAAGGCCAGCTGGCAGACTACCTGAAATAGCGACTACTTCAACTGACTCTAAGAGATTTTTGAAATGATCCAAAAAGCCTTTTTCTTCCTGTTCCAATACTTCAGGTCCTTTTTCAAGAACTTCTGTTTGGTTGTCTCCGTGAAGAATAGCGATACAGTTACGAGTTTCTCCTTGAATTGAGAAGAAATCTTTCTTTACTTGATCATCGATATGTTCAACCAAAAACTCACCAAGTTTGCCACCCACTAAACCAGTAGCAAGAACAGAATCCCCAAATTCTGAAAGTACTCGGGTAACATTGAGTCCCTTACCACCAGCCGTTTTGGTTACATCCACCACACGATTGACAGTATCAATCTTCAACTCATCCAAGGGATAGGAAATATCAATGGATGGGTTCATTGTGACTGTTAAAATCATAGGTCACCTCTTAGTCGTGGTATTCTCCGCGATCCCATTTTTCAAGGAATTCAGTGAAGAAGTTTGCGTCTGTTTGTTGAGCATTGTGACTTTCAAGGTGTTCAATTTTCGCAATCAATTTCTTGTTTTCTTCAGATGGTTTGTATTCAGCATGGATGAAAGCTTCGATGATATCACACATGAGCAATTCACCAGTAATCTTACCACCAAAACCGATAACGTTAGCGTTCAATTGCTCTTTAGCATAAAGGGCTGTTGTCATATCACGAACCAAGGCAGAACGAACACCTGGAACTTTATTTACAGCGTTGTTGATACCAACACCAGTACCACAGATACATACCCCAAGATCAGCTTGACCGCTAGTTACAGCTTCCCCTACTTTTTTACCAAAGATTGGGTAGTGAGTACGTGTATGGTCATAGGTACCAAAGTCAATAACTTCATATCCTTTTGATTTCAAAAATTCTGAAACCGCCATTTTTTCATCTGTTACGATGTGGTCACATCCAATTGCAATTCTCATTAGTTATTCCCTCCGATTAATTATATAAATCTAATATCATTTATCCCTACTCAAGAAAAATCAAGATTAGCTTAGGAAGCGAGCTGCAAGCATAACTGAGGTTAGCTAAAGTGAGCTGACAACAGATTATCTTGATTTTTGAAGAGTATTAGCACATTTTATTCAACATGTCGACACGGATTTGATGACGTCCACCGTCGTATTGACCGTTAACAAATCCTTTAGCGATATTTTTAGCCAATTCATCACCAACAAGTTGTGCTCCCATAGTGATCATACGTGAGTTGTTGTGGCCACGAGTCATATAAGCTGAACGTTCGTCAGAAACTTCTGCAGCAACCATTCCTTTGATCTTAGTTGCGACCATAAATGGACCAGCTCCATAAGCATCAATCACGATACCAAGGTTTTGTTCTTCTTTGTTTACTTCTGCAGCAACAGCGAGAGTCACATCAACAAAGTCTTGACCTTCAGCTGTAACATCCACAAGGTGGAAGTTTTCCTTTTCCAAGAAGTCTTTCACCACTTCTTTCAATCTCAAACCTGCAGCATCTGCACCGATAACAATAGACATATTGTATACTCCTTTTTATTTTTTCTAGGCTGGATTCCAGCAGTGTATTGGCTGTCTTTAAGAAACAGTCAATTAGTCCTCACAAACATAATATACTACTATTGTTTGAAAAAGTCAATAGTTTATGTTTGTTTTTGTTGTTTATTTTTTTGATTTTTTATAAAACTTCTATCTCAAACCCTAATTCTTCAACCTGATTGGCTTCTAAGAGACGAACATTCTTCTTATCTTCTAAATGATTTTCTGCTGAATTTTAAGCAGAATGTCATTTCTCTTTTTAGAATCAAAAGGACGAGATTGTGGAAGCTCTGTGGGACTAATAGGTTGTGGCATTAAAATATCCTCCAATAGTTTTACTTTACTAATAGTATACAGGAGGTCTTCCATGAATGATAGATACCTTGTTATGACGCGCTTACTATCCATCAACAGAGAGAAGGACGACAAAAAAGAAAGGACAAAATTTGTCCTTTCTGAATCTTAGCTAACTTCCATCTACTACAGTTGGCAAAGAGGCTTCTTCACTATCCGCTATAGGGTGAGTATATCCAGCTAATGTGTAGGTTACCCTAGTTCTTTTTAATTGATAAAGATTTTTGCATGTGAAGGCTATTGAGAATCAAATAGAATCATCTACTTAAGCTTCTTCATCATCTTTTTTCTTTTTAGAAAAGAGTAAACCGACTGCTCCAAAGATTGATAGAAGTCCTAGAGCAGCTGTAGTGCTATCTGATCGACTACCAGTATTAGGTAATGCTGCTGCCTTAGCCTTGTCTTTAGCCACTGGGTTAACTGCTGCTATTGCGGCAATTCCGTCTGCTTGCGCTTTGTCCACGCCTGCTTGGTCGCTTGCTGCGTCAATGGCTTGGATAGCTTTGTCCGCTGCCGCTTTAGCTTGTTCCTTAGCCGCTGCTTTTTCTGCATCTGAAAGGTTAGCGTTCGCATCAATCTCGGCTTCTTTTTCCTTAAGCTTAGCTGCTACTGCTGCCTTAGCCTTGTCTTTAGCCACTGGGTTAACTGCTGCTATTGCGGCAATTCCATCTGCTTGCGCTTTGTCCACGCCTGCTTGGTCGCTTGCTGCGTCAATAGCTTGGGTAGCTTTGTCCGCTGCCGCTTGGGCTTGTTTCTTAGCCGCCTCTTTTTCTGCAGGACTTAGCTTGCTATTGTTTTCAATCTCGACTTCTTTTTCCTTAAGCTTAGTTGCTACTGCTTCCTTAGCTTTGTCCTTAGCCACTGGATTAACTGCTGCTACTGCGGCAATTCCGTCTGCTTGCGCTTTGTCCACGCCTGCTTGGTCGTTTGCTGCGTCAATAGCTTGGATAGCTTTGTCCGCTGCCGCTTGGGCTTGTTTCTTAGCTGCTGCTTTTTCTGCATCTGAAAGGTTAGCGTTCGCATCAATCTCGGCTTCTTTTTCCTTAAGCTTAGCTGCTACTGCTTCCTTAGCTTTGTCCTTAGCCACTGGATTAACTGCTGCTACTGCGGCAATTCCGTCTGCTTGCGCTTTGTCCACGCCTGCTTGGTCGCTTGCTGCGTCAATGGCTTGGGTAGCTTTGTCCGCTGCTTGCTTAGCTCGATCTTTAGCTGCATCCTTTTCTTCTTTTGTTGCATTTGGAGTGTTGTCAATTGCTGCTAATTTATCTGCTAATTTTTTCGCTAAGTCTGCTTTGGCAGCTTTCTTAAGAGCTTCTAAGTCACCATTTGTGTGGACGCCTTCAATGGCTGTTACACCTGCTGTTTTAGCTTCGGCTACTTTATCAGCGTCTTCTGCTGAGTCAATCTTAGCTTCGGCTGCTTTTCGTGCTTCTTCTACAGCTTGTTCTTTCTCAGCACGTTGCGCTTCTGTTAAGCTCTTATCTGCTGCGATGGCTGCTTTTTCTGCTTGCGCTGCTTTTTCTAAGTCTGCTTTGGCAGCTTTCTTAAGAGCTTCTAAGTCACCATTTGTGTGGACGCCTTCAATGGCTGTTACACCTGCTGTTTTAGCTTCGGCTACTTTATCAGCGTCTTCTGCTGAGTCAATCTTAGCTTCGGCTGCTTTTCGTGCTTCTTCTACAGCTTGTTCTTTCTCAGCACGTTGCGCTTCTGTTAAGCTCTTATCTGCTGCGATGGCTGCTTTTTCTGCTTGCGCTGCTTTTTCTAAGTCTGCTTTAGCTTTGTCTTTAGCCACTGGTTTAACTGCAGTTACTTCAGAGAGTGCATCTTCTTGGGCTTTATCAACGCCACCTTGATCGTTAGCATCTTTTGCTTTCTTAATAGCTTGGCCTGCTTTTGTGACCGCTGCCTCTAGTTTTGCCTTAGCTGCCTTCTTCTCGTCTTCTGATAATTTATCATTATCCTCTATCTCAGCCATTTTCACTGCTGCAGCTTCTGCTATGGCATCTACCGCCATGTCTGTTCCTATTGGATTCACATCGCCTATAGCTTTAGTTCCCTCAGTTTGCTTATTGGTAACTTCATCTTGAGAGTTGGCATTCGTAATAGCTTGCTTAGCGTCCTCTGCTGCTTTCTTCGCTGCGTCCTTAGCTTTGTCTTTTTCGGCCGGACTTAACTTGTCATTTTTGTCAATCTCTGCTTCTTTTTCTTTAAGCTTATCTGCTATTGCTTTTTTAGCTTTGTCTTTAGCCACTGGGTTGATTGCAGTTACTTCAGAGATTGCAGTTGTTTGAGCATTATCAACTTCATTTTGATTTTTAGCTTTCTTAGCTTTCTTAATAGCTTGGCCTGCTTTTGTGACCGCTGCCTCTAGTTTTGCCTTAGCTGCCTTCTTCTCGTCTTCTGATAATTTATCATTATCCTCTATCTCAGCCATTTTCACTGCTGCAGCGGCTGCTATGGCCTCTACCGCCATGTCTATTCCTATTGGATTCACATTGTCTATAGCTGCAGTTCCATCAGTTTGCTTATTGGTAACTTCATCTTGAGAGTTGGCATTCGTAATAGCTTGCTTAGCGTCCTCTGCTGCTTTCTTCGCTGCTTCCTTAGCTTTGTCTTTTTCGGCCGAACTTAACTTGTCATTTTTGTCAATCTCGGCTTCTTTTTCTTGAAGCTTAGCATCTACTGCGTCCTTAGCTTTGTCTTTTATTTTCTGCTCTTCGTCCAGCTGTTTCCATTTTTCTCGAGCCTCTTCCACTACTGTTTTATAATCACTAGTGTTACCTCCAGAATCAATCTTCTCCTTAATTTTTTGTAATTTTTCTTCATAAGCAGCCTTGGTTTCAGGAGTAGACCATTTTGTATCTTCTTCTTTTTGTTCGGTTAATTTATCATAAACTTTTTTAGCTAAGTCCTTGGCAACTTTGCTGGTGTCCTGAGTAACTGCAAACCCATTTCCAACAACTGGTAGAGCATAATGTTCCCAAGGTATTTGATACCCCATACCTAATTTGTTATTATCAGCCGCACTAATACGAACTGTATACTCGGTTACACCTGGTGGCAATTCAATTCCTTTACTTTGAAATGTACCAAAATTCATCCCTAATTTGTTTTTATTAGCATCTTGAGCTAACTTGGAATTTAATTCATCCCGACTAGGAATTGGATTCATATTAGTATCAAATGTTTTAATTCCTGCTGCATCAACTTTTGTTACCTTCTTTTTATCATTATCTATATTATCAGTAGGTCTAAATGTTTCTTCGTAGATAGTTAAAGATGAGCCATCTCCAGCCTTAGTCATAACTACTACCTTATACGCAGCCTTATTCCCGTCAATATCTCCTGTAAATCCCGTTCTAAAAGCAATTGTTACTCCAGTTCCTGTGGAAGAAGAATAAGCTTTAAAAGTTTTCTCGATACCATTGTAACCTACTATCCCTTTTCCTTTATTTCCTTGATTTCCATTATCATATTTTTTGTATTCAGTATTATCAAATACTTGTTTATCTTTAGTTTTTTCCGTTCTAACTTGCCCTAGAAAAAAAGCATAATTTTGTGAACGATCGAAAGAGCTCTCATCTAAATAAGTTTTAAATTTATTATTTGAAATAACCGTATTCACAGTCTCAATGGGAAATACCCCGTTATCTGTCTTTCTTGCAACACCGAATTTTCCGCCATTGACTGCCTTCCAACCACCAAATTCATCCAATTCACTCACTTCACCTGGATTTATACTTTTGGTAGTACCAACTTGGTCTATGTTAGCAAGTTTTTTCTCATTCTCTACTGTTTCAGGTAGTTCTTTTAATTTGTTCGCCAATGTATCTACACTTGCACCATCCCCTGGAGCTTCATAAGTCTGATGTGCATCTGGGTCGTCATCGGTTGGAGTCGCTGGTGGGGCAGGTGCATCACGTCTTTTACGTACTTTTAGCTTGTTGCTTGCTTCTTCTGATCTTGTACCTTCACCTTCAGATTTTGGAGAGCTAGAGTCCCCACTCACAGAGTTTTCATCCGATTGAGTCTTTGTTGTAGTTTCGCTTCTTTCAGATGAGTTGGCTTCTTCCTCTTTGGTCTCTGGATGACTTTCTTGCTTGCCTTCATCCCCTGCTTCAGTATTGGTTGCAGATCCTTGTTCTTTTGCAGCAGGAGCAGCGTAGGTTGGCTGCTGTTCCTCTGATTTTTTCTCTATTTCCGAATCCTTATCAGCTGCCACCTCCTCATTCGACTGTATGGCCTGCGCTTCCGCAGCAGATACCGCTCCACTTCCCATAAAGAGATAGAGTGCCGCCACGGCTACCGAGGCAGCTCCAAAACTAACCTTACGAATCGAAAAACGTAATTGTTTTTCTCTATCGTTCTTCTCACTATAAAACATATTAGATGTTCCCCTTTTTAGTTTAAATTTTTTCAAGTGTAATTACTGAGTCCATAACTGTAACACAATGCAAAGGTTTGCCTTGTGAATCAAAAATGCACTCAATCATTCAACCTGATATGACTAGACTATTATACCTTAAATTACTTTAAAAAGATAATCATTTGACTTCTTTATCTCACTTAGGTATCAAGAAAAAGACAGCCTACCCATATATAT
>NZ_VMLH01000047.1:0-2919 GCF_013276595.1 Streptococcus sp. 10824 | reverse complement strand
TCCCGTAAAAAAGCATCTGAATAAGCCTCTACAAAGGATTTCAATTCCTCTAAAGGAATCTTTCGGTTTTTGACGACTCGCTTTTTCCTCTCTAAGTGTCCTTGTTCACGTAAGTTCTTTTCCCACGTGAAGAGAGTTCTGACGCCAACATCAAAAACCTTGGCTGCCTCGACATGGCTGTGCCCCCTCTTTGATGTAATCTAATGCTCGCTGTTTAAAATCTGTACTAAAGGAAAGAAAACAAAGAAACGAGCCTGTGTCGAACTCAATCTTTCTGAAAGACAAATCAACGCCCTTCAACTACTCTACTCCAACGCTAAATTGGAAGCAACGAATAATCTCATTAAACTCATCAAACGCAATGTCTTTGGTTTTCGGAACTTTGAAAACTTCAAAAAACGGATTTTCATCGCTCTGAACATCAAAAAAAGAAAGGACAAAATTTGTCCTTTCTAGATCTTAGCTGACTTCAACACTCTACAGTTGACCAAGAGCCCCTTTTTTACTATCCACTGTAGGGTAAGTATATCCAGCTAATGTGTAGATTACCCTAGTTCTTTTTAATTGATAAAAAATTGTGTATGTAAAAGCGATTGAGAATCAAATAGAATCATTTACTTAAGCTTCTTCATCATCTTTTTTCTTTTTAGAAAAGAGTAAACCTACTGCTCCAAAGATTGATAGAAGTCCTAGAGCAGCTGTAGTATTATCTGATCGTATACCAGTATTAGGCAACATTGCTCTCGTTTGATACGATGTAGGCTGAGTTCCTGCTACTATATCTGATACATTCAAGGCTGCCGCTGCCGCAACTAAGTCATTCTTAGCTTTCTCAACTTCTGCTTGACTTGCATCTGGCTTAGCATCTACAGCTTTCGCTGCTTTAAGAGCTTCGTCGTAGGCAGTACGCTTAGCTTGGTCTGCATTCGTGTACTTGGCGTCAGCTTTTGTTGCAGCTTCTTTCGCAATTTCAGCTTTCAACTCATCTTTACTTGTTGCTTGACCATTCAAGGCTGCCGCTGCCGCAACTAAGTCATTCTTAGCTTTCTCAACTTCTGCTTGACTTGCATCTGGCTTAGCATCTACAGCTTTCGCTGCTTTAAGAGCTTCGTCGTAGGCAGTACGCTTAGCTTGGTCTGCATTCGTGTACTTGGCGTCAGCTTTTGTTGCAGCTTCTTTCGCAATTTCAGCTTTCAACTCATCTTTACTTGTTGCTTGTCCATTCAAGGCTGCCGCTGCCGCAACTAAGTCATTCTTAGCTTTCTCAACTTCTGCTTGACTTGCATCTGGCTTAGCATCTACAGCTTTCGCTGCTTTAAGAGCTTCGTCGTAGGCAGTACGCTTAGCTTGGTCTGCATTCGTGTACTTGGCGTCAGCTTTTGTTGCAGCTTCTTTCGCAATTTCAGCTTTCAACTCATCTTTATTAGTTTCTGATCCATCTAACTGCTCTTTAGCCGTTTGGATAGCTTGTTTCGCTGCATCTACTTCTGCTTGTGTGGCATTCGGGTCTTCTAAGACTTTCTTACCATCTTCTACGGCTTTGTCATAGGCTGCTTTCTTCTCTGCACTTCCGTTGTAGTACTTCGCATCCGTTGTTTTGGTTGTTTCGGCATCAGTTGTCGCAACTGGAGTTAGTCCGCTCTTATCTGTTGCTGTTCCATCCAACTCACCTTTGGCGTCTTCAATGGCTTTCTTAGCGTTATTGACAGCTTCTTGTGTGGCATTCGGGTCTTCTAAGACTTGCTTACCATCTTCTACGGCTTTGTCATAGGCTGCTTTCTTCTCTGCACTTCCGTTGTAGTACTTCACATCGTCAGCTTTTGTTGCACCTTCTTTCGCAATTTCAGCTTTCAAGGCAGACTTGTCGATGGATTGTCTCTGCTTTTCACGTTTATCATACTCGCTTTGTTTTATCCACAAATCTTTCGCTGGTATTGGAATAGTATCTAATACTTTTCCCCCAGCTTCTACCACTGTTAAGCGAGCTTCACCACCTCCATTAGGAACAATCGAAAGACTCACATACTCAGCCTTTGGATATAAATTGAAAATGTTTAATTTACTACTATCTGTCGTTGCATCGTCTCTATATAGTTTATCCACATGTCTATTTCTATTACGATCTTTCCGTCTTATCTTTTGTTCATCAAAGGAATTCGTATAAAGTTCATAAACATCACCATGACTATTAGCATTCAGCCAATGAAACATTCCATCATACCAACGACTCAACAAATAATCAAAATCATTAATTTTTGAATCTGGGACTGGTGCTTGATCAACATTATATGAATAGTCCCCATTCAAGCTTGATGCCCGGTCTTCCCCGACACTCCTAGCTCTTCTAACGGGAGCATGCTGACCAGAGTTACTTGTCTCTTCAGCACTTCTATCACTTCCGCTAACGGCACTACTGTTGCTTCTATCTGACCCTTCAGAACTTTCCCCATTATTGCTTGATGGAGAAGCGTCCCTATCACTGCCAACAGGAGTACGCTGAACAGAATTACTTGTTTCTTCAGCACTTCGCTCACTTCCATTCGAAGTTTCACTAGCTCCCTCCGCAGCTGGATCCGATTTAGGCTCAGAACTCTCAAGAGACACCTCTGTAGCATTTACTGTAGTATCCGCCTGAACAACACTAGCTCGTGCTCCTAAAAACATCAATGCGGCAACCGCGACACTGGCGGCACCAAAGTGGTACTTACGAATGGAGTAACGGAAGACCTTTTCTCTGTTACACTTTCTAAAATCCATAACTCTTTCTCCTTTAAAGATATGATTGAAGAGAACATGTCATTTTCCTCTTCGATTGACAATAATATATAAATAGCAACTTACGACTATTTACCCCACTGTATCTCCTATGAAGAATACACAGTCTAGCAGCAATTATACCACCCCCCCCCCCCGAATTTT
>NZ_VMLH01000046.1:0-19935 GCF_013276595.1 Streptococcus sp. 10824 | reverse complement strand
CAGCTCAAAACACCGTTTTGAGATGGCAGATAGAACTGACGAAGTCAGTAACCATACCTACGGCAAGGCGAAGCTGACGTGGTTTGAAGAGATTTTTGGAAAGTATTAACACCTACAGACAAGCCTGACGATAGCAAGAACTACCCTACTCGATAGGTATCGGCTTTTGCTTTCTGAAAAAAATTATTTTAAGCAATTTGACAAAGCTAGCAACAAAAAATTCTATAAATATTCCCACTATAAAACGCATAGTATCAAGCTTGTTCAACACCTGATACTATGCGTGTTTGTGATTTTTAAGATTTTGTGCCTAGAGTCGACTCCTTATTTTAGATATTTGAAAGGAATCTCACTCCCACAGAGCCAGTTATAAACCTGGTCATTGACAAAAACATTCATGGCTTCGTGGGCATACTCAGGCATGATGCGATAAGCCTTATCGCAGATCAAACGATTGTAAATCGCAAACTGGGTAATGGGATAGCAAACATCGTCGTCCAAGCCCGTAATCATCTTAACCTCACCTTGGATACGATAGGCAAGATTTTTGACATCGATATAGGCAAGGGTCGCCATGATTTCCTCCTCTGTTTCATGAAAAGGATCGTGGAACTTGAAATAACGGAAAAGTTCATCATAAGCCTCACTAGTATTGCCAATCTCAATCACCCGTCTGAAGTCTGACAAGAAGGGATAGATGGAAACTGTTTTCTGAATTCGAGGATTGAGCGCTGCTGCAACCAAAGCTAGAGCACCACCTTGAGAGGCACCATAGCTAGAAAGACGCTTCTCATCTACCTCAGGCAGATTAGCAATAATTTCAACCAACTGGTAAATGTCCAGATAAACATCCTTATAAAAGAGGTGATCCCGACCCTCCACAGCACCACGGATAATATGTCCCTTAACCGTATTTCCTAGAGGAGAACGCAAACCGTCTTGTGAATAGCCCGACTGGCCTCGAACATCCATGGAAACAACACCGTAACCAGCTACGGTGAAGCCCAGCATGTCGGCCCAATCCCAACCACGTCCCATATAACCATGGAAATGGAAGATTAGCGGAACCTTCTCCTCACTCTTTGGAAGAACGACGCGTGCATAGACCTTGCCTTCATTGCTTCCTTCAAAGGTTAGTTCATAGCACTTGACTTGAGGAATGTGGAAATCTCTTTCCTCCAAGTGGTAGGCTGGAAGCGTGGAAACTTTTTTCACTTCCTCATCCCAGAAAGCATCAAAATCTTCCGGAACCTCGTCCCTGCCTTTATAAGTCTTCATTTCTTCTAACAAAGCTGGATTTTTCATAGCATGCTCCTTTTATTTTGTAATCGCTACCACAACTGTAGCACATCTAAGAAAGCAATGCAAGAAAGAAGGATAAATAGAAAGTGAATTTAGCTTTTCCTCCTTCAAGCCTATTGACTGAAAGTAGTTTTAGAAACGAAAAAAGAGCATTTCGCTCTTCTTCCTTTATTCAATCTTAGTTTTTTGCTTCTTTCTTTTGGAAAGTAGTTTGGTAATTTACTTTAATCGTTACTGTCATATGAGAGTCCTCGTTTCTTTTTGATGACTCTAGTATAAGGGTCAAACCTGAAAGCTAGCTTAAGTTTTCCTTAGAGAAAGCTTAATCCAGATGTTCTTTCTTTTCCAAATGAAGGGCAATCATGCGCCACTCTGGATCCTCTTGCCAGCCTTCAATAGAACTAATGTAGCTAGCAACCTTTCTGGCTTCTTCTAAAATCGGAAAATCTTCGATAATATCAGCTACTTGAAACTCTGGGAGTCCTGACTGTCTGGTTCCAAAAATTTCACCTGAACCACGCATTTTCAAATCTTCTTCGGCCAGGACAAATCCATTGGTCGTTTCTGTCATGATGCGCATGCGGTCGTTCCCAGAATCAGTCTTGGGATTGGCAACGAGAACAGCATAGGACTGCTTGTCCCCCCGACCGACACGACCTCTAAGCTGGTGAAGCTGACTGAGACCGAAACGGTCGGCATCCATGATAATCATGACCGTAGCATTAGGAACGTTGACCCCAACCTCGATAACCGTCGTCGAAACCAGAATATCCGTCTTTCTCTCTTTGAAATCCTGCATGATCTGGTCTTTTTCGTCACTCTTCATCTTACCATGTAGAAGAGCCACTTCTGCCTTACCTGCAAAATGAGCCGTCAGCTCTTCTGATAAGGCAATGGCATTTTTCAAATCTAGAGCTTCTGATTCTTCAATCAAAGGAGAGATGACATAGGCTTGAGAACCTTTTTGGATTTCCCCCTCTAACCAAGTCAAAACCTGAGCTAGTTGCTCATGTTTGATCCAGCGCGTCACAATAGGCTTCCGACCTGCTGGCATCTGGTCGATAATGGAAACATCCATATCTCCAAAGGCTGTGATGGCAAGCGTCCGTGGAATGGGAGTCGCCGTCATCATGAGGACATCTGGATTGTCGCCTTTTTCCCGTAAAATACGCCTTTGCCCCACACCAAAACGGTGTTGCTCATCGATGATAATCAAACCAAGACGAGCATACTCCACCCCATCCTGAATCAGAGCGTGGGTTCCGATAATCAAATCAGCCTCACCCTTAGCAATAGTCTCCGAGACTTCTCTCTTTTCTGCAGCTTTTAAGGAACCTGTCAAGAGAGCCAGTTTTAGGTCTGGAAAGAGACTCTGTAGACTCTCAAAATGTTGCTCTGCAAGGATTTCTGTTGGCACCATGAGGGCTGCTTGATAGCCAGCTGTCACCGCCGCAAACATGGCCAAGCCAGCGACCACCGTTTTTCCGCTCCCCACATCCCCTTGTAGGAGACGATTCATGTGGTGGTCGGACTTCATATCGGTTAAAATTTCCAGCAAACTTTTTTCTTGAGCTGGGGTCAAGGAAAAAGGTAGATTTTCTTTAACTACTGTCACTTTTTCCTGAGACCAATTCAGAACCAGACCACTTCCCTGAACTCTATTTTCAGACTTGAGCGTCTGCAATTGCATTTGAAAATAAAAGAGTTCCTCAAATTTGATACGGCGAAGAGCCTGCTTGTATTCTGCCAAATCCTTGGGGAAATGCATGGCACGAACAGCCTGACAACGGGACATGAGTTTGTATTTGTCTAGTAAAGACTGGGGCAGATTTTCTTCTATCAAGAGGTCCAGTCCCTGATCAAAGGCTGTCTTGATAACTTTGACCAGACTGGCCTGACTGATTCCCTGAGCCAAGCGATAGACAGGTTGGAAATCATCTTCCACCTGAGCCAGGACCTTCATCCCAGTCAGACTAGCCTTGGCACGGTCCCATTTTCCAAAGACAGCAAGAGTTGCTCCCAACTCTATCTTATCAGCCAGATAGGGCTGGTTAAAGAAGTTCACCGCAAAAACGACTTCTCCCTGCTTGAGGCTAAAGCGCAGACGATTGCGCTTGAAACCATAATACTGGACACTGGCAGGAGTCACTACTTGTCCAGACAGAACTGCCTTTTCTCCGTCTTCCAGCTCCAGCACTTGCTTGGTTTTGAAATCTTCATATCTGAAAGGAAAGTAAAGCAAGAGGTCTTGCAAGTTTTCAATTCCTAGTTTGGCGTATTTTTCTGCTGACTTTGGTCCCACACCAGGTAAGACATGCAAGGGTTGATGTAGATTCATGCTCCACTCCTTTCTTTTCTAATCATATTCTCTCGGAATGCGGTCGCTGAGAAGACAAACCACCTCATAGTTAATAGTCCCACGGTAGGACGCTACCTGAGTTGCAGTGATTTCCTTATCCCCATTGGAGCCAATCAAGGTTACCTTGGTTCCGAGTGGGTAAGGCTTAGGCAATCGAATAGTGATTTGGTCCATCGAAACCCTGCCGACAATTGGGCAAGCTTGGCCATCTACCAAGACAGAGAAATTTTCCATGTCTCTTGTCCATCCATCTGCATAGCCGATTGGCACGGTCGCGATGACCTGCTCGCTATCTGCCTGATAGGTCGCCCCGTAGCCCATGCAAGCTCCAGCTGAAACTGTCTTGACATGAACCAGAGCAGACTCCAAGGTCAAGGCTGGAATCAAGTCATAGGGTAAATCCAAGACCTCTCCGCTAGGATTAAGACCATACATGGCATCTCCCATACGGATCGCATTAAAAATAGTCTCTGCATGCCAAAGGGTCGTTGCCGAATTACTGGCATGAACCAGCTCTGGAAGACCTTTCATACTTGATAGAATGGTTTTAAACCGTTCTAACTGGGCATTAAAATAGTCATCTGATTCCTCATCAGCAGTCGCAAAGTGGGTAAAGATTCCTTCAACACGAACACCGTGTTGTTGGAGCAAGTCTTGAGCCTGATCAGCCTCACTAGCCTCTCTAAAACCAATCCGTCCCATCCCTGAGTCAATCTTGAGGTGAACTGTCAATCCAGTTAGGTCCGCTTCCTTATCTAAGAGTGCTTGAATCCACTCCAGTCCAGCCACTGTCAAGGTGATGTCATATTCTTTAGCTAGAGCAACAACTTCTAGCTCAGAAACTCCTAAAATGAGGATTGGCTTGCTGAGTCCAGCTTGTCTGAGTTCAATAGCTTCATCAATATTGGAAACGCAGAAGCCATCGACATCATCTTGAATCGCATTGGCAACAGCTACTGCCCCATGCCCATAGGCATTGGCTTTGACCACTGCCCACTTGAGTGTCCCCTCAGGGATATGAGCCCCCATTTGCTGAATATTGTGTCGAATAGCTCCCAGATGAATCAGAGCCTTGGTTGGTCTATGCGGACTAGCTTGCATGATTTTCCTCCAAAATGACACTGGCTGTCACAAACTGATCGGTATGGCTGATAGATAGCCAAATTTTTCCTGAAAATGGTGACTGACTAAAATAAGGCGCCCCGCGTTCATTGTTTAAGACTTCTAAATCCTGAAAACCGAGCTTGCCAATTCCCGTTCCCATGGCCTTGGAAAAGGCTTCTTTAGCCGACCAGCGACCAGCCAAATATTCGATTTGCCTGCGCCCTTTAAGACTGTTAAACCGTTCCATTTCCTTGGCTGTCAGCACGCGCTTGGCAAAGCCTTCATGTCGTGCAGCCGCTCTTTCTATCGAAGCCAATTCTTCGATGTCAATTCCGTGTCCAACTATCATTCTCATCAAAAGGAGTTGAGATTCCCCAACTCCATCCTTTTCACTTATTCTGCCAAGGTAGCATAGATTTCTTCTACCAAAGCCTCTGTATTTTCCCAACCTAGGCAAGGATCTGTAATAGAGCAGCCAAAGACCTCTGGTTGGTTTTGACGACCATCTGCTAGGTAAGATTCAATCATAAATCCTCGAACTGTCTTTTTAATTTTCTCATTCCAATCACGATTTTGCAAGGTCTGGCGAACAATTCGAATCTGCTCCATATACTGCTTGCCTGAGTTATCATGGTTGGTGTCGATGAGGATAAAGGGATTTTCAAGTCCCATAGTTTCATAGCGTTCAATGGCTTGGAGTAAGTTTTCATAGTAGTAATTCGGCATATAATTGCCATACTCGTTAACTGCTCCACGGAGGATGACATGGGACAAAGGATTACCTGAAGTCTCAACTTCCTGCCCATGATAAAGGAAGGTTTGCTTATTTTGAGCAGCATAGATGGCGTTAAACATAACACCCAAATTTCCTGAGGTTGGATTTTTCATCCCTACTGGTGCATCAATCCCAGAAGCCACAAAGCGGTGCTCTTGGTCTTCCACAGAACGAGCTCCAACAGCATGGTAGCTGACCAAGTCATCCACCAAGATTAGATTTGACGGATAAAGCATCTCATCTGCCGTCGTCAAACCAGTCTCTGTAATCACTCGGTAGTGCAACTGGCGCACAGCCTGCAAACCGTTAATCAGGCTTGGAGCCTTAGAAGTGTCTGGCTGGTGAACCAACCCTTTATAGCCGTCTCCGTTGGTACGAGGCTTAGCAGTATAAACGCGCATAACCATGAAAATCTTGTCCGCTACCTTCTTTTGCAAGGCTGACAAGCGGCGGGCATATTCCAAGACAGCTTCTTCATTATCAGAAGAGCAAGGACCAATTACCAAAAGGAGACGGTCATCTTCCCCTGAAATAATGTCTGCCAATTCCCTGTCACGGCTTTCCTTGAGTCTCAAGGCTTCCGCAGACAATTGGGTTTCAGCCTTAATGACTTCCATATCGATTTCTTGACCTTTTTCAATAAATGCCATCTTATTCTCCTAACGTTTTGTAAATTTCTCTGACAAGAGCTTCTGTGTTATCCCAACCCAAGCAAGGGTCTGTGATAGACTTACCAAATACTTCTGGCTCATTTTGTCGACCATCTTCCAGATAAGACTCAATCATAAAACCACGAACGAACTGCTTAATTTTTTCATTCCAAGCACGGTTAATCAAGGTCTGGCGGACAATTCGGATCTGTTCCATATACTGCTTACCAGAATTGTCATGATTGGTATCAATGATGATAAAAGGATTTTCCAAGCCCATTTTCTCATACTGGGCAATGGTCTCAATTAAATTGTCATAATAGTAGTTGGGAATATTGTTACCATACTCATTAAGAGCACCACGAAGAATAGCGTGTGAAAGCGGGTTCCCAGTTGTTTCTACTTCTTTTCCTAAGAAAAGGAAACTTTGTTTGTTTTGAGCAGCATAAATCCCATTAAACATGACATTGAGATTTCCAGAGGTTGGATTTTTAAAACCAGTAGAAAATCCTGCCCCACTTGCCACAAAGCGGTGTTGCTGGTCTTCAACTGAACGGGCACCAACTGCCATGTAAGAAATCAAATCATCTACAAGCGGAAGGTTTTCAGGATAAAGCATTTCATCAGCAGTTGTCATCCCTGTTTCTGTGATGACACGATAGTGAAGATGGCGAACGGCTTTGATTCCATTGATAAGACTAGGCGCTTCTGTCGCGTTAGGCTGGTGAATCAAGCCCTTATAGCCATCTCCGTTGGTACGGGGTTTGGCAGTATAAACACGCATAACCATAAAGATACGATCTGCCACTTCTTCTTGTAGGACTGCCAAACGCTTAGCGTATTCAAGGACAGCTTCTTCGTTGTCAGATGAGCACGGACCGATTACCAAGAGAATCCGCTGGTCTTCTCCACGCATGATGGCTTCTAGCTCTTGATCGCGCTGTGATTTTCTCTCCAAAGCTTGGCCTTCTAATTTTGATAAGGCACGAACTTCTTCGATATTTATTTTAGGACTTTTTGCTGTAAATACCATAAGTCATCTCCTTATAAAGCAAACGGATACCAAGTAAAAATTTACTTTTCACAAGATATCCGCCTCTAAACTATCTCATTTTATTGTCTTTTACCGTGACAATTTTTAAACTTCTTACCAGAACCACATGGGCAAAGTTGATTGCGTCCAATCTGGCTCAAATCCAAATCTTCTGGCATACTTGCTTGGTGAGCAGCGATATTGCGAGTCGCTGTTGTACTGATATGGCGTTCTGCCTGTGGTCTTTCTTGTTCATGAATTTGTGCTTTCATCATCAAGCGTGTCACATCAAACTCAATCGAACCAATCATATCATTAAACATACGGAAACCTTCTGCCTGATACTCAACAACAGGGTTGTTCTGAGCATAACCACGAAGTCCAACCGCGTTACGCAATTGATCAAGGGCATCGATATGATCTGTCCACTTGTTATCCACCACTCGTAGAATCAAAACTTTTTGGAATTCTTTAACTGCTTCTTCATCGCGTAGTTTTGAAACCTGACTATCATAAACCTTCAAGGCACGTTGGAAAAGCTCTTCCTTGATGGCCTTATCAGACAAGCCTGACAAATCTTCCATCGTAATAGAATCTTCTGGAAGCAAGTTGTACTTAGCAAAGTTCAAAATTGCTTCAAGTTTTTCATCTTGTTTGGCACGCGCATGACCATCGACGACACGTTCAATCGTGCGTTTGTGCATAGCCTGAATTTCAGGTGCCAAGTCACGGTCTGCAGTGATGACATCGTAACGTTGAGCATAGATAATCTCACGTTGTTCACGCATGACATCGTCGTATTGAAGGACTTGTTTACGGGTATCGTAGTTATTTCCTTCGACACGTTTCTGAGCTGCCTCAACCTGACGCGTCAACATACGAGACTCAATGGCCTCTTCAGACATATTCAAGCGTTCAAATATGCCTTTCAAGCGTTCAGAACCAAAACGTTTCATCAAATCATCTTCAAGAGAGAGGTAGAATTGTGACTCACCTGGATCTCCTTGACGACCTGAACGTCCACGAAGCTGGTTATCGATACGACGACTTTCATGACGTTCTGTACCAATCACACAAAGTCCTCCAAGTTCACGAACACCTTCACCAAGCTTGATGTCGGTACCACGACCCGCCATGTTGGTTGCGATGGTAACGGCACCACGTTGACCAGCATTCATGATGATTTGGGCTTCTCTATAGTGATTTTTGGCATTCAAGACTTCGTGAGGAACACCAGCTGCGACCAATTTCTTAGAAATGTAGTCACTAGTTTCAACCGCTACTGTACCAACCAAGACAGGCTGACCCTTTTGGTAACGAGCCTTAACGTCTTCGACAACCGCTTTAAACTTAGATTCGATACTTGCATAAAGAAGGTCTGAGTGGTCAATCCGTTGAACAGGACGGTTTGTTGGGATTGGAATAACACGAATGTTGTAGATTTCACGGAATTCTTCTTCCTCAGTCTTACCTGTCCCCGTCATACCAGACAATTTCTTGTACATACGGAAAAGGTTTTGATACGTGATTGAGGCAGATGTCTTGGTTTCATCCTGGATTGGCACACCTTCTTTGGCTTCAATAGCTTGGTGCAAGCCATCAGAATAACGACGACCTTCCATGGTACGACCTGTAAATTGGTCGACAATCAAGATTTCTTGCTCTTCGCTCACCACATAGTCAATATCGAGAAGCATGATGTAGTTGGCACGAAGGGCATTATCGATAAAGTGAGTAAGAGCTACGTTTTCGATGTCATAGAGATTTTCAAGCTTGAAGTAGCTTTCAGCCTTGTCAATCCCTGAATCAGACAAACCAATAGTCTTAGACTGCACATCGATGATGTAGTCGTCTTTGTCCAAAGATTTTACATAGTGGTCTGCCATATGGTAGAGCTGACTGGTTTCAACTGCATTAGCACCTGATACGATCAAAGGTGTACGGGCCTCGTCAATCAAGATAGAGTCAACCTCATCGACCAAGGCATAGTTAAGCGGACGTTGTACCATGTTTTCAGCACGAACGACCATGTTATCACGTAGGTAGTCAAATCCGATTTCTGAGTTGGTTGAGTAGGTAATGTCACACTCATAGGCTTCTTTTTTCTCCATTGGAGATTTGGCAGCCAAGTTAATCCCTACTGACAAACCAAGCCATGAGTACAATTCACCCATCTCAGTCGCGTCACGTTCTGATAGGTATTCGTTAACCGTAACTACGTGAACCCCTTTGCCTGAAAGGGCATTGAGGTATACCGGCATAGTCGCAGTCAAGGTTTTCCCTTCCCCTGTACGCATCTCTGGCACGTCACCATGGTGAAGAACGATTCCCCCCATGACCTGAACCTTATATGGGAAGAGACCTAGGACACGTTTGGCACCCTCACGGACAACCGCAAATGCTTCATAAAGCAATGAATCCAGCGATTCTCCATTTTGATAACGTTCTTTAAATTCAACTGTTTTTGCTTTTAGTTGGTCATCAGTCAAAGCAGCCATTTGGTCTTCGTATTTGAAAACCTTGTCAGCCATCTTTTCCAGACGACGGATTTCTCCTTTATCATTTTCGATAATTGTTTTTAAAATATTAGCCATGTTTTTCCTTACTTTAAATTCCGAATATTTTAGAATGTTCTTTTAATTTTAGCACAATTACTGATTATTTTCAAGGAAGAATCCCCATTTTGAAAAGGAAAAAGAGGCTAGTTTTCAAGCTAACCTCTCTGACTTTTATGATACTTTAATTGCCAAGAATCGGCAAAATGGCAAATAGGATAAATAGATTTATCCAAAAAGAAAGACAACAGATAAGTCCAAAAAGAAAGACAACAGATAAGTCCAAAAACAAAGAGACTGACTTTCTTGGACAGCAAGGCCATCAAAATGGACAGAATTCCAAAAACTAGTAAAACTTTCTGCATGATTAAGAGATTGATAGATATTCCCAGAACTGGTTTATCCCAAGGAAGAAAGAAGAAAGCCAGCCAGATCAGCAGAACTAAACCAATATAGACCTTAGAATAGCGTGTAATAAATGATTTTAGATGTGCCATAAGCCACCTCCTAAGCTTGTATATCTTTTGAATACTGTATATGCCCATTTTCGACAACTAATACATCTGTACAAAGGTCTGAAATATCTTCCGATATGTGTGATGTCAGGATAACCAGACCATTTTCTTTTTTAAGGTAAGATAAAATGACCTGTTTGGTTAACCTCACACTCTTCTCATCCAAAGCATTCATGGGTTCATCGAGAAAGAGTATAGATGGTTCGGCAATAAAGGCTTGAATCAAAGCCATTTTTTGTTTCGTTCCTAAGGATAAATGACGGTACTCAACGTCTTCAAATTCCTGTAAATCATAATATTGGATCCAATCGGCAATTCTTTTTTCCGTAACTTTAGATGAAAAATACCTCAACAATTCCAAATTTTCTCTAAGGGATAAATGAGATAAAAACTCGACTTTTTCAATTAAAACCCCTGCATCCTGAATATAATGATTTTTTATCCCGTAGACTTCCCCATCTTGAAGAACTTTTCCTTTGTCAAGCTTAATATAACCAGCAAGTGCCTTTAAAAGAACCGTCTTGCCAGATCCATTATCACCTTTAAGGCCATAAATTTTTCCTGATTGAAAGACCAGATTTAACTCATTTAAAATAGGTCTTTTCCCATAAATTTTCTGTCCATTTATAATTTCAAGTCTCATCGTTTATCCTTTCTTAAATTTCTCTTCCAAGCGACTAACAATCAAGATAACTAATAAACTTAAGAGTCCTAAATACACTGTTACAATATGATCCATCATCCATTCTTGTCCCACAAATGCTAAAAAATAGAGAAAAAAGGAAAAACCAGCGCCCGCACTAATCAGTGCTATCAGATAAGACAGTAGCAAGTACAACATCATTAACTGAGCAAGTAAAAAGAAAAGTACGACTGTTTTGAAATGAATTCCTAGAGGAAGTAAACCAAGGAACCAGACAAATAAATCTTGAGTAAAAAATTTAGAGATGACAACCAATCGTTTCCTTGTATAATCGAAAAAGGAGCTTGATTGATAGCGAATCAAGTGATGGTAATGGTCTGCCAAATCAGTTTCAAGCAAAATAACAGAGAGCCATCCTACCATGAAAAGCGAAAGGTTTAACAAGAGTTTGGGGATTTCTAAATTCACTTCAGAATAGTCATTATAGGAAAAGATTGAAATCAATTCTCTCTTGAAAAAGAGAAAAACATCCTGCTTTTGAACCGCTGTTGACAATAGATAGTTTATCAAAATCATCATCAGAACTATACGAAGTAGTAAAACGATCTTTCTCTTTAGCAAAATATTGTTAAAATTCTTAAACATTATCTTCATATTTTTCAAGCACCATATAGGGGACAATATAAAGGATATAAGGAGTAAAGAGTTTCATCAAACTGACATCCCCATAGCTAGCTTGCATCAAACTCGTCATAGGAACCATATAGTAAGGCAAGGCACTATAGAGTAACATAGAACCAAGCCAAAGAAACATCAAATAGGCAATTGCCGAACGAGTCACATTCCCTAAATAATCAACTATTTTTAAAAAATAGACTGCATTGATGAAAATACCGATTAGTAGGACACAAGTAAAGAACAAATAGCTTGTTATCTCTCCATCTAGGAGCCTTTGTAAACTACTCCCATCAGAAAATAGAGAATTCCATTCAAGAGGAGAAAAAGTCCCAAAGAAATAAGTTAAAATTGCAATTATCAGCACAGTCACTAAATATATCACACAAGGGATACTTGCAACTTGCAAAGTCAACTTTCTTTTTACCCCTTGATAACTCACTTCTCTTCCAATACTCAATCGTAAAACTTTATTTTTCAGCTCAATATATTGAAAACCTAGCAAAACAATGATGATTGGAATAATAAATGATTGATAAAAACCTAGATTGAACTGGAGAATACGAAAATCTAATGCTGATTTTAATAAGTCATTTTTAATTGCTTGTCCATCGAATTTAGCTAGATCGGGCGCATGAATATCAAAAAAGAAATAAGTCATCAAAACATCACGATAAACCAAAGCAAGAAAAAGCAAAGTAAGCAAGACATAAACAAATTTATGCCTTGCCAAAGTTAAGAGAGGAATCTTCATAAGCCACCTCCTATTAAAAAACCGATATAAATCAATGCCTCCCCGCTTTAGACTTCCCTAACTCCTTTCTTAGTCTAAGCATTTTTTTGAAACAAGAATAAGTTAACCTATTCAGACCAATAGCTAGCAGAATAAAAAGAAACCAAATGCCCCATAACTTGATATCTGTCAAATTTCTCAAGACGATATTGAAAAACAGAACTGAAATAACTGTCCAAGCAAGGCTAAAAAGAGCATAGAGGGGGATGTAAAACCAGTAAAAATAGTAAAAAATTGGGAAAAATTTACTTTCTCTATTATCCTTTTCAATCCAATTGAAAAAGTAAAACCAGGGCAATAAGATTATAAATTTAAACAAATGTTTCATCGATACCTCCTTTTTGATAGCGTTTTCTATTATTTTATTATATCAAAAAAATCTGGAAATGTCATTCCAGATTCTACTTTTTATTTGCGTTTTCTTGCGATGAGATGAATCGGTGTTCCCTCAAAAACAAAGGCCTTGCGGATTTGATTTTCCAAGAAACGCAGGTAAGAAAAGTGCATGAGTTCTTCTTCATTGACAAAGATGACAAAGGTTGGTGGTTTGGTTGCCACTTGGGTCGCATAGAAAATCTTGAGACGTTTTCCTTTGTCTGTCGGTGTTGGGTTGATGGCAATGGCATCCATGATGACATCGTTCAAGACAGCTGATGGAATACGTGTATTTTGACTTTCGCTGATTTGCTTAATCATCTCAGGAAGTTTGTGGAGACGTTGCTTGGTCAAAGCGGATACAAAGATAATCGGTGCGTAAGGCAGGTATTGGAACTGCTCACGGATATCTTCTTCCCAGTTTTTCATAGTGTGGTTATCTTTTTCAAGCGTATCCCACTTGTTGACCACGATAATCATCCCTTTACCAGCTTCATGGGCAAATCCTGCGATACGCTTGTCGTACTCACGAATGCCTTCTTCCGCATTGATGACCATCAAGACCACATCTGAACGGTCAATAGCACGCATGGCACGCATAACAGAGTATTTCTCGGTATTTTCATAAACCTTACCAGACTTACGCATACCAGCCGTATCAATCATGGTAAACTCTTGACCATCTGTATCTGTAAAGTGGGTATCAATGGCATCACGAGTTGTTCCAGCAACAGGACTAGCAATAACACGGTCTTCGCCCAAGATAGCATTGATCAAACTTGATTTTCCAACGTTTGGACGACCAATCAGGCTAAACTTAATGACATCTGGATTTTCTTCTTCATATTCATTTGGAAGGTTTTCCACAATCGCATCTAGTACATCCCCTGTACCGATACCATGGACAGATGAGATAGGCAGTGGTTCACCCAAACCGAGGGCATAGAAATCATAGATATCATTTCGCATCTCAGGGTTGTCCACCTTGTTAACTGCGAGGATAACTGGTTTGTGGGTCTTATAAAGCTTACGGGCTACGTATTCGTCCGCATCGGTAATTCCTTCCTTACCAGACACGACAAAGACGATAACATCGGCTTCTTCCATGGCAATTTCTGCCTGGTGCTTGATTTGTTCCATGAAAGGAGCATCGACATCATCGATTCCTCCTGTATCAATCATGCTAAAGGAACGATTGAGCCACTCACCCGTTGCATAGATACGGTCACGTGTCACTCCTTCGACATCCTCTACAATGGAGATTCGCTCACCAGCGATCCGATTAAATAGGGTTGATTTCCCAACATTGGGACGTCCTACAATGGCAATAGTTGGTAGGGCCATAATTTCTCACTTTCTACAATAATTTCTTCTGTTCAAGATTTTTTCTAGTTGAGCTTGGTTCAGCTTGACCAAACTGTTCTGCTAGGCGCTGACTCCAGCTTGTGGTCGCACGCGCCCCAGCATAGTCAGCCTGTACACGGTCATAAGCCTCAATCACATCAACTGTTTGTTCCTGATATTCTTCCTCAAACACCACTTGATTCAATGGCAAGCGAGGTTTAACTTCATGTTCTTGATTTGGCACACCCAGTGCCATCCCAAAAACAGGATAGGTGTAGTCAGGCAGGTTAAAGAGCTCTGCCACTTCTTCTGATTTGTAACGCACCAAGCCAATAATGACACCACCATAGCCCAAGCTTTCAGCTGCCAGCAGGGCATTTTGACCAGCAAGAGCCGCATCGACTGAACTAATCAAGAGACCTTCTACACCTTGGGGTTGGAATGAATCGGTATGAAGCTGGGCTCCCTTTTCTGCTCGGTTCAAGTCTCCGACAAAGAGAAGGAAAACAGCAGACTGGCGAATAGCTTCTTGAGGTACCAATTCATACAGAGCATCTTTCTTTTCTTGACTTCGTACCACAATCACAGAGTAGGATTGGAAATTCTTCCAAGATGATGCCATCTGGGCTGCTGTCAAAATCTCATTTAAGTCTACTTGGGGAATTTCTTGCTCTTTAAACCTGCGCACTGAAGTATGAGCCTTCATCAATTTAATGGTTTCTGTCATCGACGGTTTACTCCTTCTAAACGAGTCTCCTCAGCCAAATAACGGATGCGTTCCATGACCCGTCTGGCTTCCCAGGTTTCGTCATTTCCATGTTTCACTTTCGCAAAATGCTTCTCCAAATCTTCAAAGTTGAAGTTGGATGTGAAAAAGGTCGGTAAATTTTCCTGCATCCTATATTGGAGAATGACCTGCAGGATTTCGTCACGCACCCAAACGGTTGATTGCTCGGCGCCAATATCATCTAAAATCAGGACCTCAGACAGCTTAATCTCATCCACCAAGGTCTTAACATTGCCATCACTGATAGCATTTTTGACATCAATGACAAAGCTAGGATAGTGGAGGAGAGTTGATGAAACACCACGTTTTTCTGATAAATCATGAGCTAAGGCCGCCACCATGAAACTTTTACCCACACCAAAGTCTCCATATAAGTAAAGACCTTTTCGAATAGCTGGATATTGCTCCACGAAGGCTAGTAGCTTTTCAAAAACTGGTAAGCGCCCCAAATCATCCAAGTCAACTTGAGCCAAACTAGCTTTCTTGAGACTGGCTGGTAGATTGATTAGCTTGAGACGGTTCTTAATAGCCGCTTCTTTTTCAGCCGCGATTAGCTCAGGAGTTTCTTCATAAGAAACATCCGCATAGCCATGATTCATAACCAAAATCGGCTTGTAGCCTTTGGCAATATAATCCGTATCACCACGGAGAAACTTGTCGCGCTCGGTGATGTACTGATTAAACTTGGAGATACTGCGATTCAATTCCTCTGGGGTCAAGGATTCTTGCTGGATAAAGGCCGCAACATCAGGGTCCTTCATGATTTTCTGGACCAAATCTTGATAATGAAAACGGCTAGGTTGACGCTTGAGTACGTCTCCGACACTTTCCATCTAATCTCCTCCTTTTTCTAATCGAGCTAATAGTTCTTGTTTCTTACGTTCTAGTTCCAGACGAGTTTCCTCGCTGGTTTCATTTTTATAATCTGGATTGCTCCACTTGGGTACATTGGACTTGGCAGGACTAGGGGTACTGCTTTTTTGAGCCTGATTCTTCTGCCCACGCTCACGGATTCGCAAGACTGCCTCTTCTGCCGAATGAATCTTTTGATAGGCATAATCATTAGCCACCTTCATGGCATATTTCTCATTGATGTTTGCCGAATCCACCTTATTAAAGGTCAATAAGAGAATGATATTGATGATTTCGTCCAGCAAGCCCAAACCAGCCATCTGTTGCAAGAGTTCTCTTTCTGTTTGGGTGATGGTTCCCTTGCGTGTTTGCTTGATTTCTGCCAAGAACTGCAGGGCAGTTTTACTTTTGGCCTCTTTGATAATGGTTGTTTCCTTAGGACTAAAGTCAGAGGAAACAGGTTTTTGAGCGATTTTTTCCCGCATGCGTTTGGTTGAAATGACTTGGGAAACAGCTGTTGACTTAGCCAATTGATAAGTTTCAAACCAAGTCCATTTCTTCTCCTCGGCAATGGCAAAGAGGTTTAAGACATCGGACTGCTCATCCGCAAAGCGAAGCCCATCTCGAGCCATAAGCTGACGAAAATGATCCAAGTCAAAATCGTTGGCCACTTTCTTCTTGAGACTAAGGTCTTCTTGACTTCCCAGTTCTGCTAAGTCTGGAAAGACTTGATTGAGTGAGACAGGTATTTCTTCACCCTCAGCACTTTCATCTTTCAAATCCTCCACAGCGGCATCACCAATCTTCTTCTCCAAAAGTCTGCGATACACAGGATGCTCCAAGAAATCTTGACTTGAAAGAGGAGCATGGAGGGCTAGCTGATAAACATCCCCCTTTTGATAGAGGGTTAAGAGATTAAAAGCCGATAAGATTTTCAAGGATTTTAAAAATCTGTCCATCCCAAAGTTGAGATGGTTGAGAATACTTGAAAAGAGATATTCCTTTCTGCCATTATCCCAAAAACTGATTGTATAAAGATAAAGGCTCAGTGCCTCCTGACCGATAATCGGGAGGTAGCACTGTACCAGAGATGAGGTATCTTGCGACACCCGATTATTCTTTAGATAAGAAAAACGGTCAATTGGCTTCATTTATCTTTCCTTTTTCTTTTTAGAGGACTGGGTGATTTGTTGGAGCAGACTCTCTAACTCACTGACATCCTTAAAACTACGATAGACACTAGCAAAACGTACATAGGTAATCTCGTCCAATTCAGCCAACTCCTCCATGACGAGTGACCCAATGTCCTCACTTTGAATTTCATTTTCATTTCGACCACGGAGTTTCTGTTCGATACGATTGACTACCATGTTGATTTCATCACTTGACACAGGACGTTTCTGGGCTGAGCGGATAATCCCATTAAAGATTTTATCTCTGGAGAATTGTTCCCGTGTGCCATCTTTTTTAACAACCACTAAGGTTCTTTCTTCTACCCGTTCGTAGGTTGTAAAACGGTGTTGGCATTCGTCGCACTCACGTCTTCTACGAATGGTGTTCCCTTCTTCTGCTTGGCGACTATCGATAACACTTGACTTGGTAGCCCCACATTTTGGACAACGCATCCTTTCCCTCCTTATCGTTTTCTTTTCATTATACCATTTTTTAAACGATTCCCAAAACAATTCTTCTTTTTGCTTGACAAGTTTTTTGTTTTGTTGTATTATTTAATTAAGACAAAAAGATAAAAGAAAGGAGACCAAGATGTCCTGGACATTTGACAACAAAAAACCCATCTATTTACAGATTATGGAGAAAATCAAGCTTCAGATTGTTTCCCATACACTGGAAGCCAATCAACAACTTCCAACCGTGAGAGAGCTAGCGAGCGAGGCCGGTGTCAATCCAAACACCATCCAAAGAGCCTTGTCAGACCTTGAACGAGAAGGATTTGTCTACAGCAAGCGCACAACTGGACGATTTGTGACTGAAGATAAAGAGCTGATCGCCCAATCGCGCAAACAATTATCAGAAGAAGAATTGGAACACTTCGTTTCCTCCATGACCCATTTTGGCTATGAAAAAGAAGAACTACCAAGCGTAGTCGGCGATTATATTAAAGGAGTTTAAGCCTATGTCATTACTAGCATTTGAAAATGTATCCAAATCTTATGGAGCAACCCCAGCCCTTGAAAATGTTTCCCTTGACATCCCAGCTGGAAAAATTGTTGGTCTTCTTGGGCCAAATGGCTCAGGAAAAACAACCCTGATTAAACTAATCAACGGCCTCTTACAACCAGATCAAGGACGCGTCCTTATCAACGACATGGACCCAAGCCCAGCAACCAAGGCTATCGTAGCTTATTTGCCTGATACCACCTATCTCAATGAGCAAATGAAGGTCAAAGAAGCCCTAACCTACTTCAAGACCTTCTATAAAGATTTCAATCTTGAACGCGCCCATCATCTACTTGCAGACCTCGGCATTGATGAAAATAGTCGTCTCAAGAAACTATCAAAAGGAAACAAGGAAAAGGTACAACTGATTTTGGTTATGAGCCGTGATGCTCGTCTTTACGTTCTGGACGAACCCATTGGTGGGGTGGATCCAGCAGCCCGTGAGTATATCCTCAATACCATTATCAACAACTACTCCCCAACTTCTACTGTTTTGATTTCTACCCACTTGATTTCTGATATCGAGCCAATCTTGGATGAAATTGTCTTCCTCAAAGATGGAAAAGTCGTCCGTCAAGGCAATGTAGATGACATTCGCTATGAGTCGGGTGAATCCATTGACCAACTCTTCCGTCAAGAATTTAAGGCCTAAGCAAAGGAGATTATTTATGTTTTGGAATTTAGTTCGCTACGAATTTAAAAATGTTAACAAGTGGTATTTAGCCCTCTACGCTGCTGTTCTAGTCCTTTCCGTTCCCCTGGGAATGCAAGGACACTACTATTCTTATATATCTTTCAAAGATAGCCAACCTTTCCTATTTATCTTTCTGGCTCTCGTCTTTGGCGGCTTGATAATTACACTGGGGATTTCAACTCTTTTCTTGATTATCAAACGCTTCAAAGGTAGTGTCTATGACCGCCAAGGCTATCTGACTTTGACCTTGCCAGTTTCTGAGCACTATATCATCACAGCTAAATTAGTCGGAGCCTTCATCTGGTCTATACTTAGCTCGGCTGTACTGGCTCTAAGTACTTTTCTTATTGTGACTATAACGGTTCCAGAATGGATGTCACATTATGACTGGTTCCCACTTGTAGGAACATACCTTCCTCAACTCTCTCTTGTGGGGTTATCCTTCCTACTAAATACCATTTCCAGTATCCTCTGCATCTACTTGGCTATTTCCATTGGACAGCTTTTCAATGAATACCGTACCGCACTCGCTGTTGCAGCCTACATTGGTATCCAAATCGTCATTGGCTTTATTGAAGTCTTCTTCAATACCAGTACTAACTTCTATGTCAATTCACTTGCAGGATTTAATGATAATTTCTATATGGGAGCAAGCATAGGCATTGTTGAAGAACTCATATTCATAGCTATCTTTTATCTCGGAACCTACTATATTTTGAGAAACAAGGTTAACTTGCAATAGTTTTAAAATCAAAAAGGATAACATCTCATCACAGAGAGGCTATCCTTTTTGATTTTATCTCATTTTCCGTCTAACTTTATCTTACAGACGAATCCTTCTAACCAATTAATACTCTTCGAAAATCTCTTCAAACTACATCAGCTTCACCTTGCCGTAGGTATGGTTACTGACTTCGTCAGTTCTATCTACAACCTCAAAGCAGTGCTTTGGGCAAGCTGCGGCTAGCTTCCTAGTTTGCTCTTTGATTTTCATTGAGTATAAATGGTAAAATCTGATTTAAAGGTCTTGTTTAATTTCTCTATTGTATCACTATCATTATATTCCTTAAATATTCTCATAGCTTTAGAACATTCTTTTTTACCTAACTCTATTTGATTAGTTTTTATAAGATAAATACCTTTTAGGAAGAGTAAATAATTCTTTTCAAAATAATATCCTTGTCTGGTCAGTAAATTTTCTAAATCATCTATAAAAAATTGAGCGTTATTTAACAAATTATTTTTTAATAATAATTCTAAATTAAATAAATATAAAGGAATTACTCTATGTGTTCCCATAT
>NZ_VMLH01000045.1:0-3261 GCF_013276595.1 Streptococcus sp. 10824 | reverse complement strand
TTTCACGTTCGATTTACTAAAGACATTCTCACATTCGAATTACAAAACAGAAAAAATAAAATGTTTTTCCTTGCAAAATTCGGGGGGGGGGGTGGTATAATTATCACTAGACTGTATATTCTTCATAGGAGGTACAGTGGGGTAAATAGTCGTAAGTTGCTATTTATATATTAGACTTTCCTGCGAAACAAAATATGGTAGAATAATTCTATGAATTATGAAGCAAGTAAACAACTAACTGATGCACGATTCAAGCGTCTTGTTGGTGTTCAGCGCACGACTTTTAAAGAGATGTTAGCTGTATTAAAACAGCTTATCAACTTAAACACGCAAAAGGTGGAAGAAAACCTAAACTAAGCCTAGAAGACCTTCTTATGGTCACTCTTCAATATGTGCGAGAATATCGAACTTATGAACAAATTGCGGCTGATTTTGGTATCCACGAAAGCAACTTACTCCGTCGGAGCCAATGGGTTGAAGTAACTCTTGTTCAAAGTGGTTTTACGATTTCAAGAACTCCTCTCAGTTCTGAGGACACGGTAATGATTGATGCGACGGAAGTAAAAATCAATCGCCCTAAAAAACAATTAGAGAATTATTCTGGTAAAAAGAAATGCCACGCTATGAAGGCTCAAGCGATTGTCACAAGTCAAGGGAGAATTGTTTCTTTGGAGCTCGCTGTGAACTGTTGTCATGATATGAAGTTGTTCAAAATGAGTCGCAGAAATATCGGACAAGCTGGTAAAATCTTGGCTGACAGTGCTTATCAAGGGCTCATGAAGATATATCCTCAAGCACAAACTCCACGTAAATCTAGCAAACTCAAGCCGCTAACAGCTGAAGATAAAGCCTGTAACCATGCGCTATCTAAGGAGAGAAGCAAGGTTGAGAACATCTTTGCCAAAGTAAAAACGTTTAAAATGTTTTCAACAACCTATCGAAATCATCGTAAACGCTTCGGATTACGAATGAACTCGATTGCTGGCATTATCAACCGTGAACTAGGATTCTAGTTTTGCAGGAAGTCTAGTTTTACAATCTACAAGTTGATTCACTTTCTATTATGTATTATTATGATAGTGGTAAACAAAACAGAGAGGAGTTCTATATGACACCAGAAGAAGTCTATATGACAGAGTGATTGGAAAAGCAAATCACCTGCTTTCAGGGGAAAAGTTTCCAGCATCGCAGACGCTACAAGGTCTTGGAGATTGCTGAGATTGTTTCCGGTTTTTTGATTGCGATTTTTTGTGCCATTCCCATGCCGGGCGATTACTATCGCCTTGTCTCTGTTGTGCTTTCAAGCATGGGGTTGCTTTGTGAGGGATTGCTTGGTATTTATAATAGCAAGGAACACTGGATATCCTATCAGAAGGCAGCGCAACTTTTAGAACGAGAAAAGTTTCTCTACCAGTGTCTGACTGAGAAATAAATACGCAGGTGAAAGCAAGCCTTTTACATTCTTTGTCAAGACCTGTGAAGGGATAATCTCTGACGAAATAATCAAGTGGGAAGGCATCCAGTCTAAAGAAGCGGGTGTGCCTGCGGAAACTCCACTCCAATGCAAGAAAAATCGAGGGGGTAAAAGAAAACCTATAGTCAGGGAAAGAATAGCCTGACTGGAAAGCAGTATGAAAAAATGGAATTTACAGCGTAAAACAACTCAAGGTCCGGTTTGTTTTTTGTGCTTAAAAGACAGGAACTTCCTTGAAACTTGAGTTTGTCTCGGTGCATTTGAAAGAAAACTCAGTTTAGACGGAGACTGTTAAACAAGCTTATGGTCTAACCAGTACGGATGTGGTTGAGTAGCTAGTAGATGGTTTTTTAGAAATGGAAAGAGTGCAGATTTCAATGTTTCAACACCTAAAGGAAGATAACTAGGAGGTGATTAAGGTTAAAACAAAACGGATAAATGGTGATTTATTTTCAGGTCTTATCGCTGATGTCGACGAAGAAATCATGAATAGCGATGACAATCGTTTAGCTATCGATAGGATTGTCATCCAACATAATGGCGGTTTGAGCGATGAAGGAGCACCTGGTATGTATCTACAGGCGTTGGTACCTCTGCTTATTACCAGGCTTGGACTATCCAGAGCATGGTTTTTGCCCTGTAGGAGTCTTTGCCATCATTGATACCCAGGAAGCAGACGGCTACACTTGAGGCTTTCTGAAGTCAGAAAAAAGCTGGCTGGCCTTGGAGTTCACAGAAAGAATTACTTAGAACATAAGGAGAAAAATAATTGTTGAAATTGATACAAAATAAGAAAAAAGGTGGAGAGAAAGCCTTTCGCTACTCTCTCAGAAAATTTAAATTTGGCGCGGCATCGGTTTTAGTCGGACTTACATTTTTGGGTCTTGGTGCGGAGTCAGTGTCTGCAAGCTTTGAAACGTTAGGAAATGTAACCTATCTTGGTGACACTGATTCCGAGGTTCAAGAAACGAAGAAATCAGTTAAGGTAACTACTGAAATAACGAACAATGGACAACATGTGAAGTATACAGTGATTTTTAATGAGCAGCATGAGAGATGGAGCAGACCTGGGCTCACTGTCTGGTTGCCAAAAGGTTTGGATGCATCTACAATTAAAATCAGAACCTATAACAGCGATGCTGTGACGGGGGGAGGAGGACGACCATGGAAACAAATTCATGATCGGAATTTAGATAGTTTCCCAGGTGCTACAAGAACGTTGGTTAAGAATCCAGAGTTAGATCCTAAAAACAGAGGAAGATGGGATGAATTTTGGAGTAAAATAACAGGAACTGGCCAAGGTTCAGAGATTCCTACTCAATGGAAAAATCAAAATTTATTAGCCTATGGTCTCGATTCTTGGGAAAATATTTCAAGGAATGCCTATAAGTGGGAACTTGAAGCGGATGTTTTGCCCGGTGTAACAATTTCGCAAATGCCTTTTGTGGCAGGGATGAAGAGTCCAACAGGATACCCTCGATACGTCGCAATAGGAGCAGATGAACAATTCGATACAGATGGTGATGGTTTCACTGATAAAGAAGAAGTAGAAAAAGGATCAAATCCAAAAGATCCAGCATCTACTCCAGACACTGTCGATACAGATGGTGATGGTTTCACTGATAAAGAAGAAGTAGAAAAAGGATCAAATCCAAAAGATCCAAACTCGAAACCAGAATCTAAACCAGTAGGTGCATCAACTAAGGATACAGATGGTGATGGCTTGACTGATAAGGAAGAAGTAGAAAAAGGAACAGACCCTACTAAAGCTGATACAGATGGCGATG
>NZ_VMLH01000044.1:0-12783 GCF_013276595.1 Streptococcus sp. 10824 | reverse complement strand
TTGAGGTTGCAGATGGAAGCTGACGCAGTTTGAAGAGATTTTCGAAGAGTATCAACCACCATAAAAGAGGCAGACAAATCCACCTCTTATTTACCTAGTTCTTGTGTTCGTTTGTAGGCTTGACCAACTGCATCCATGACCGTTCCTCGAAAAGCATGCGCTTCTAGGCTCGCTACACCAGCGATAGTCGAACCGCCTGGGCTGCAAACTTGGTCTTTCAAAACTCCAGGATGTTGCTGACTTTCAAGGACCAATTGTCCAGCTCCTACCACAGTTTGAGCTGCCATTTTCAATGCTGTTTCTCGTGGCAATCCAGTCTGAACACCTGCATCTGCCAAGGCCTCGATAAAAAGATAGACAAAGGCTGGTCCACAACCTGCAAGACCTGTCGCTGCATCTATTAAGCTTTCTCCAAGTTCAACCAAAAGACCAGCCTTGGCTAAAAGCTGACAAAAGAGCTCACTGTCCTCAGCCCTGCAATTAGAAGACAAGGCATAACTAATCACTCCTTGTCCGATAGAAGCAGGGGTATTGGGCATCATACGAATAATTCTGTGCTGACTTGGAAGAAGACTAGCGAGTTTTCCCAAGGTCAATCCAGCTGCCATCGAAATCAAAAGAAGACTCTCTCGTTTTTCAAGGATAGTCTGGTATTGAGAAAGCAAGTCTGAGAACTGAGCAGGCTTCACTCCTAGAAAAATCACATCTGCTTCTGCAAACATTTCTTCATTGCTGGAAGCCTGACCACCAAAGTCTGCAATGAAAGCATCTACCTTAGCTTGACTACGATTGGCAAGGAGAATCTCATCTGACGTCCTAGTCTGCAAGACAGATTTTGCCAAGCTAGCACCCATATTCCCCAAACCGATAAATCCAATCTTCATCTCTTACTCCCTTATCTGTCCATCACCAGTAACCACATACTTGTAGCTAGTCAACTCTTTCAAGCCCATGGGACCACGCGCGTGCAATTTCTGAGTAGAAATTCCCATCTCACATCCAAGACCAAATTGTCCACCATCGGTAAAACGAGTTGAGGCATTGACATAGACAGCTGCAGAGTCCACTTGATCTGTAAAGTAAGCTGCAGCTTCAGCATTTTCCGTTACAATGGCATCCGAATGATGGGTACTATGGGCTTCAATATGGGCAACCGCTTCTTCTAAACTGCTCACAACCTTAACAGCTAAGACATAGTCTAAAAACTCGGTGTCAAAGTCTTGTGCCTCAGCTGCTTGACCTGAAAGAAACTGACTGGCTTTCTCATCCAAGCGGAATTGAATTGGTTCCAACCCAACTTCTTTACGCTCTGCAACTAGAACTTGCTCCAAGCGAGGAAGGAAGCTTGCTGCCTTGTCTTCATGAACCAGCAGAACCTCCATGGCATTGCAAACAGAGGGACGACTGGTTTTAGCATTGTTGATGATAGACAGCGCCTTGTCTTCGTCTGCATCCTTATCCACATAGACATGGACAATCCCAGTCCCTGTCTCGATAACAGGTACAATCGCATTCTCAACCACTGCATTGATCAAGCCAGCTCCTCCACGAGGAATGAGGAGGTCTAGATAGCCCTTGGCCTTCATCATAGCATAACTACTTTCATGGCTAGTATCTTCCACCAGTTGAATCACATTTGGGTGAATAGTAGTCGTCTCCAAGCCCTTCTTCAAGGCTGTGACAATGGCATGGGTTGTTTGATAGGCATCCTTACCACTACGAAGAACAACCGCATTTCCACTCTTAAGAGTCAAAGCAGCCGCATCAGACGTCACATTTGGACGGCTTTCATAGATAATACCGATGACACCCATAGCTACACGTTTTTTTGTGATAACCAAACCATTTTCAAGCTGACTTGTTTCTAAAACTTCACCGATTGGATCTGGGAAGGCAACCACTTCACGAATTCCTCTTGCCATCGCTTCTATACGATCTGCATCCAAATAAAGACGATCCAACATCACATCTGAGATTTTCCCCTTAGCCGCTGCCATATCGAGGGCATTAGCCGCTAAAATTTCCTCAGTAGCAGCCACTAAGTGATCAGCCATGGCTAGCAAGGCTTGGTTTTTCACTTCTTCACTAGCTGTGTTAATCGATTTTTTAACAGCCTGTACCTGTTCAAATTGTTCTTGTCTACTCACCATAGTTTACCTCTAAAATTCTGTAAAAAGTAGTTGGATTTCAGGAGTAATGGAAATCCAGTCGTCACGGTAAATCAAGACACCCTTGGCTTTTTGAGAACGCAACATATCCTCCAAAGCAGATGCTCCAAATTGCACGCGTCCTTTTCCAAGTGATTTTCCACTTTCCTTATCAAATACTGTCACGATATCACCGTAAGAAAAGGCTCCTTCTGCTTCAACGATACCAGATAAGAGAAGACTCTTTCCATGTTGAGAGAGAGCTTCCGCAGCCCCTTTATCAACCCAAATAGAACCTTGACTCTGAGCATAAAAGGCCAGCCATTGTTTCTGGGTACGAAGCCCCTTCTCTTGCGCAACAAAGTAGGAACCATCCTTGGTCTCCTCAGCCGCTTCAATCATGGCATCTGACTTCAAGGATGAGCAGATATAAACAGGAACACCCGATTCTGTCGCAATAGTTGCAGCTTTGATTTTGGTTAACATGCCCCCAGTTCCGTTTGACGAACCAGCTCCACCGGCCATATCGATAATCTCACGATTGATAGTCTCGATTTGCTCCAAACGTTTGGCTCTTGGATCTGAATTAGGATTTCCTGTATAGAGACCATCTACGTCTGTCAAGAGGATCAAAAGGTCTGCTTGGACCATGGCCGCCACCTGTGCACTCAGAGTATCATTGTCCCCAACCTTGAGCTCATCAATAACAACACTATCATTCTCATTGATGATAGGAATCGCCCCACGGCTAAGTAAAACCGACAAAGCCTGATGGGCATTTTTATAACGACGCTTATCTACAAAGTCATCCTGGGTTAGCAAGATTTGTGCAGAAACGATTTGGCGCAAGAGAAGATTGGTCATGTATTCTTCCAACAAAAGCCCTTGTCCTACCGCTGCTGAAGCCTGTTTATCAGCAATTTTAGTCGGACGCTTTTTAAATCCTAAGGCTCCAAAACCAGCCGCAATGGCACCTGAAGACACCAAAATCAACTCATGACCAGCCTCGTGCAGCATAGCCAACTGCTGGGTAATATCCTTTACCTTACTACGTGATAAACTTCCATCCTCATTTGTCAGAGAAGAAGTACCCACCTTAAAGACAATCCGTTTGTATTTCATAGTCTCACTCCGATTATTCATATTTATCCATTATAACATGAATAACAGGAAATAGAAAAGAGTTGATAGGAAAAAGAAGGCCCTAAAACCTTCTTTTCTACTACTGTTCTGATTCCGATTTGTTTACACTCGTTTCAGAGCTTTGTGAAGTTGAGGATGTCAAATCTTGACTAGTTGAAGAATTTGTAACACTTTCATGTTGACTCGTTTCTTTATTTTCAAGATCCTTTTTCACTACTTCTTTGGATTCTTTTATTTCTGAATGACTTGTAGTTTTAATTGTAGCAGATTTCTCGATCGGAACATCCACTAACCAGGCACCACTTGAATCCACAGTATAGCCTTCTGGTGTCTTACCATTCACAAGTAATTGACCATTTTCTTTCAAGAAGTACCATTTATCCTTGTCTTTAATCCAACCTATAGCTCGTGAACCATCTGTCTTGTAGAAATACCAATCATTTGCCTTTTTAAGCCAGCCTTGCTTCATAGCTCCTGATTCTTCTAGATAGTAATGATGTCCAGCAACTTCTATCTCACCTGTCTTCATGATGCCAGTAGAATCCATATAGTACCAGGCTTCTTTATCTTTTACCCAGCCCGTTTTCATTTCCCCTGATGGAGCAAAGTAATACCATTGCCCCTTATATTGAAGCCAACCTGTCTTCATAGAGCCATCAACATCCAAATAATACCACTGCTCTTTATCTTGAATCCAACCAATTTCCATCTGGTTTTCTTTGTTAAAATAATACCAGATTCCAGCGATTTTCTTCCAATTTTTAGCAGCAACACCAGAGTCTGTCAAATAGAACCAACGATTGTTCCATTTTTTCCATTGATTCTGTAATAAGATACCCGTTTGGTTAAAGTAATACCATTCACCCTTAATTTCATTCCAACCGACAGCATATTCTCCTGTAGAATCAGGCGCTTGATACCACCAGTTTCCATATGAACTCTTATGCCAACCAGCTTGAAAACTTGGAATAGGCTTGTAGGAAGTTGAAATGTTTACTAAACCGTCTTGTCGAATATCAAAAACTGTTGCATCATAGTCTTTGCTGGCTGCGTTGATTCTCTCAATTCCTCGTTCTTTGAGCCAATTAACATACTCACTATCAACACCATTTTTCCAAGGTAGACTATCCGAAGTTTGAACAATCAAACTCGGACTCAAATTTTTAATAAAATCCTTGGTATTTGATTTGTTGGTATCATGGTGATGATTAAACTTCATCAAATCAACTTTTCCAATGAGAGGTCCATACTTATCTTCCGCTCCATGCACATTATCTAAGTCGCCCCCAAGGTAAATTTTCTTACCATTGACTTTTACTACGCTAATCAAGGAATTGGAATTATCATCCCAAATTTTCTTTAATTCACCTGATGAATCTGTTTCATTTTCATAATTATATAGTTGAATATCCATGTCTCCAAACTGAAAATGAGCATCTCCTTGTGTGATATTTTGAATAACTGAAACACCTTTTTCAGCAGCAGTCTTTAAAACCTTATCATAGCCATACAGATTATCCCAAAGACGTTCAGGCTTAGTAATACGATTATCACTATATTTCTTAAGATAGACTCGGTCAACTGGATAGGTAGACAGTAATTCATCAACATTTCCAATATGGTCACTGTGGGTATGGGTTACCAAAATAAAATCAAGTTTTTGGACACCCAATTCCTTCAAACGACGAAAGACACGGTCTGTTAGAACATGCTTATAAGTTGTATTGATACCCTGTCTCCATGGATAACGAGAATCACTTCCATCTGGGAAATCATAATCTTCTCCTGTATCCACCATGGCAAAATGTCCATTGCTTTCAAGAATAATCGCATCACTGCCACCTTCATGAACATTTATAAAGTGGATTTTATTTCCTGAACTTTCTTGAGCTTGAACATTTCCATACCATGACAAGCCTAAAAAAGCGCCTGCAAGTGCTAAACTAGTTAATTTCTTTTTCATTCTTACTTCCTCAATCTCTCCAATGTTTCCTTAAAAATTGCTGGGATATCTGCTGTAAATTCTAAGGTCTCACCTGTTCTCGGATGAGTAAAACCTAGAGTCTTGGCATGAAGAAATTGTCCATGCCCCTTAAGTGTCTTACGAGGACCATAGACTTCATCCCCAGCAACTGGATGACCGATATAAGCCATGTGGACACGAATCTGATGGGTACGCCCTGTCTCTAGTTGCAACTCCACTAAGCTATAATCGCCAAAGCGTTCCAAGACGTGGAAACGAGTTACTGCAGGTTTCCCTTTAGCAGTCACAGCCTGTTTCTTACGATCTTTTTCACTCCGGCCAATCGGTGCTTCAATCACACCGCGATCATTGGGCAAATTTCCATGAACAATCGCCCAATATTTGCGGAGAGACTTTTTATCCTTGAGTTCTTGGGCAAGTGCTAGATGCGCCTCATCATTTTTAGCAATCATAAGAAGACCTGACGTATCCTTATCAATACGATGAACAATTCCTGGACGCAGAACCCCATTGATACCCGACAAGTCCTTAATATGATACATAAGGGCATTTACTAGGGTTCCACTAGTATGACCAGCACTCGGATGCACAACCATTCCCTGAGGTTTGTTGACAACAGCCACATCCTCATCTTGGTAGATGATTTCTAGCGGAAGATCCTCAGCCACATACTCTAAAACCTCTGGTTCTGGCACATGGTAAGTGACGACATCGCCCTCTTGGACAGTGTATTTAGCTTTCTTGACTTGGCCATTGACCAAGACCTGGCCTGATTTGATTTGTTCATTCGCGAGACTACGTGATAATTCTGTCAAATCTGACAAAGCCTTATCTAAACGCAGGCCACCAGTTTCAATTTTAATTTCCATTTATTTCCTCTTTTAGCATTGCAATCAATAAAATAATCACTCCAACAGTCAGATAGCTATCTGCCACATTGAAAATTGCAAAATTGATAAAGTCAAGGTGAAACATATCCACAACAAAGCCCTGACTGACCCTGTCAATAAAGTTTCCAAGACCACCCGCGATTATCAGAGTCAAACCCAAGACCATCCAGAATGAGTCCTCCATGTGCTTATGTAGATACCAAATGGCACCTACCACGACGACCAGGGTAATGACAGCGAATAACAACTGCTGATCTTGTAAGATAGAAAAGGCTGCCCCTCGATTTTGCAGGTAGGTCAAGCTAACGAAATTGGGAATCCAGGAGCGCACTTCACCCAGTGG
The DNA here is from genome assembly GCF_013276595.1 of Streptococcus sp. 10824. Taxonomy (NCBI): domain Bacteria; kingdom Bacillati; phylum Bacillota; class Bacilli; order Lactobacillales; family Streptococcaceae; genus Streptococcus; species Streptococcus sp. 10824. The sequence goes on along the minus strand of NZ_VMLH01000044.1, from coordinate 6,276 downwards.
AATCTGTTGGACGATATAGGATTTAACTAACTGATCCAGCGCAATCAAAAGCAGTACAATGACTGCCACTATTCCTCTTTTTTTCATGATTTCCTCTTCTGATTAAAATATTCTTGCATGACTTCTACGAAAAGAGTTCCAGCTTGACTCAGCTCCACTTCTTCACGTTTAACATAGACCATGCGGTTATCTAGGTTATCCTTGAGACGAATAACTGTGATGCCATTCACACTGTCACTATCTAAAAATCCAGAACCTGTCGCATAAGCGTCCGTCCGCTCCAAAATACCATTCAAAGTAGCACGGTCTGTCACATTAAACATCTGCGAGCTCGCGCTGGTATCAACAAAGTTCTCTGAATAATAAAGATACTCGTCTTTCTCTTGCGTGAAACGAACCGTTGGTAGATCCGCTAAATCCTCCATGACCAATTCCTCTTTCTGAGCTAAAGGATGCCCCTCACGGAGATAAATATGGGTATGGAAGGGAATTAGTTCAATAACCTCTAGGCCTAACTTTTCAACCCGTTGCATAATCCCTTTTTTATTTTGATTATTGAGGTAGATAATCCCAATCTCACTGTGACCTTGCGCTACTTCGTCTAAAATTTGAACAGTAGTTGATTCAAAAATACGGAAGTTCTTATAATCAGGATAGCGCTCTGAAAAGGCCGTAATGGTTGGTGGCAAGAAGTCATAGTGCTGACTGGCAATGGAAAATTCATCCTTTTCTTCCTCAGGATGGGCATACTGATTTTGAAAAATATCAAATCCTTTAACCAATTCTTGCGCTTTTTCATAGAATTCCATACCACGACGAGTCAAGAAAGTCCCTGAGCTGGTCCGACGGAAAATCTTAAAACCCAATTCTTTTTCCAAATCACGAACAGAAATAGACAGACTCGGCTGACTAACATACATCTTTTCAGCAGCTTCACGAAAAGTACCGCTATTGGCAATGGCCACAACATAGCGTAATTGTTGAATGTTCATCTTCTACCTCCAACTTCTTTATCTTTTCATTATACCATATTTTAGAAATTTTCCAAAAAGGAAAAAAGAACATCCTATTCTTCTTAACCTTCTTAACTATCTTCACTATCTGCCTTTCTCAAGCCAACCTTATTTTCAAAATCAATTCAAAAAATAACTGGATACACACCACTCCAATATCGAAAAGAAAAACGTTGACTATTTGTGAAAAAAGAAAATGCCGGAAAGTTCCGACATTTTTTTAGTAAGCTAACTTCCTGAAAATAGGAGTAACCATACATTCCAGAAGGCAGTGATATTGATGAGAATATGAACTAGTATTGGATAGTAGAGATTTTTTGTCATGCGATACAGTAGAGCTAAAATGAGACCTCCACTAGCATAAATGAAAAAAGCAAGAGGAGTTAAAGCAAAATTGATATGAATATAACCGAAAATAATAGCAGAAAGCAAGACATCTCCGTACCAAGGCGAGTTTTTGAAAAAGGTTGTCATAAGCACACCGCGATAAATCAATTCCTCAGCAATAGGGCCGATGAAGCAAGCCATGAGCAAGAAATAGGGTAATTCCTGTCTCCCTATCATTTCTATCGTTTCATTCAAAGAAATTTGATTTGAAGACGAGGGTATGAAATAAGACAAGAGGACGTCAGACATATACAAAATGATGTAACCCAGTAAAAGGTAGATAAAGTGCCTCAGCTGCCATTTGAAATGAAAAGTCTTCTTTCCTGCAAAAACTAGTAGATAGATGACCGCTAATAAAAGACCTCCACTCTCCATCCAAAGCAGAATCTGAAAAAATTCACGACTTGCTGGTAGATAGGGCTTTGCGAGGTGATTGAAAATTCCCCAAAACCAAGTTGATTTGTAAAAAATTAAGGATAATGCTAGTAAAATTTGAATAGCCCGTTTTTTCATATTGAATCCTCTGTTTTCCTTGACTAGCTTATTGAATAGAATGGTTTGCTTAATTGAATCACAAGTTTAGTATAGCATATCTTGGCCAAATATCCTCTTCAAATCATGAATTGTTATCAAAACATCCTAAACTGTAAAATCAATTAGCCCCAAGCTTCCTATCAATTTCTTCTCCAAAATATGCTATAATAATACCAAAAGATAAAGAAGGAAGTCTTATGATTAAACTACTAGCCTTGGATATGGACGGAACCCTCCTCAATGAAGCCAAGGAAATCCCACAAGCTCACATTATTGCTATTCACAAAGCCATTGAAAAAGGTGTCAAATTGGTTCTCTGTACGGGTCGCCCGCTTTTCGGTGTCCTCCCCTACTACAAAAAACTGGGGCTTGATCTCCAGAATGAGTATGTGATTGTTAACAACGGTTGTTCAACTCACCAGACTAGCGACTGGGGCTTGGTTGACTGGCAAGAACTTAGTCCAGCAGACATCGAATACCTCTATGACCTAGCTGAAAAAAGTGATGTTCAGTTGACTCTTTTTGATGAGGAACATTATTTTGTCCTCGGTGGCAAACCTAATGAAATCATTCAAAATGATGCCAAACTAGTCTTTTCAGACCTGACTGAAATTTCTCTTGAGGAAGCGACTAGTGGCAAGTTTCGTATGTTCCAAGGTATGTTTTTAGGAACAGAGAGCCAAACAGACGATTTTGAGCAGCGTTTTGCTGAAGAGCTTTGCCAACGATTCAGTGGAGTTCGTTCGCAGCCTGTCATTTATGAAGCAATGCCGCTTGGAACGACAAAGGCTACTGCTCTTTCACGACTAGCTGAGATTTTGAAGATTGATTCCTCAGAGATTATGGCCATGGGCGATGCTAATAACGATATCGAAATGCTCCAATTTGCAGGGCTTGGGATTGCAATGGGAAATGCCAGCGATTATGTCAAATCTCTTGCGGATGCCGTTACCTCAAGCAACGAAGAAGACGGCGTTGCGCGTGCTATTGAGAAATATATTCTATAAATCTCGTAGCGGAGCAAATGTCTCTGATCAAACTGGACACTACGAATCCTTAATCAATCCAGAATTGACCTATATGGGTTTGGCAGCCTTTGAAAACCCTGTTACTCAAAATGGATGGATTACCGTTGCACAAAGTTTCGGAACATCATCTGGTGGCTCTGAAGAATTAGCTGGTGGTTATGGAAAAGCCATTCAATACATAGAAGCCTACTCTTCTCAGATTCAAACATTTGCGACTAAGGCGAATCTTTTTGACAAAAATTTGAAGGCTATCGGAACTCATAAAATCAAAAATGAAAATAAGAGTACAACGAATAATTCCTACAATTTCTTTAACCAAATGCAAGAAGTAGGTAAAAGTATGGTTTTTTGGCGACAAGCTGGCTCGCGTTGGTAGTTTATGCAACTTGATGGGATGTTACCCTTACAATCAGTGGGCAAAATTAGATAATATCTGGTATCGCTTCGATAGTTCAGTCTGGATGCAAGCAGGTTGGTTGAAAGACGGTGAGACTTGGTACTATCTCGACGGTTCAGGTGCTATGAAAACAGGCTGGATGAAGGTATCTGGCAAATGGTACTATGCTTATAGCTCTGGTGCTCTAGCAATCAATACGACTACACCAGACGGTTACCGTGTTAATTACAATGGGGAGTGGGTAGGATAATTTAACTACAACAAAAAGACTCTATGCTATCTTATAGTGAGTAATCTTCACTTTCAGATAGTATAGAGATTTTTATTTACCTAGTATAGCTCTTATCTTAGGCGTTTATAACAAATTGAAACAAGAGTGGGACAAAAGAGCCTCGTAAAAGGTCTTGCAACTTGGTAATACCTTTTTGATATGAGCCCATGTTTTCTCAATAGGATTGTACTCAGGTGAGTAGGGAGGAAGGGGTAAAAGTTTATGCCCAAACTCTTCACACAAGAGTTCTATCCTAGCCATTCTATTGGAATCTTGCATTATCCATAATAATAACTGATGGTGTATTTAATGTTGGTAAGAGAAATTTCTGAAACCATGCTTCAAAAAAGTCGCTCGTCATCCTCTCTTCGTAGGTCATTGGAGCGATTAACTCACCATTTGTTAGCCCTGCAACCAAAGAAATCCTCTGATATCTTCTTCCAGATACTTTACCTCTTATTATCTGACCTTTTAAAGAGCGACCATATTCTCGATAAAAATAAGTATCGAATCCTGTTTCATCAATATAAACAGGTGCTAATTGCTTTAAACTATTAAAATTCTTAAGAAATAAAGTTACTTTTTCTGGGTCTTGTTCATGGATAGTATAGTACTTTATGGTTACCGAACAAGTCTAATGAAAAAATTCCGATGATAGTTCTAAATCTTAATAACCGTTTGGGTTCCATGATCCAACTCCAGCAAGACATCTATACTTGTATAGAAAATTCTGCCCTGAATAAGGAGATGTAAATATTGCTTTCCTCCAAAATGGTCATAGTTTTACTGGCAAATCTAACATATCACGGATAAATTAACAAGTGATTTCTGAATTGCTAAACATTTTCTTTTCTTATAGCATATTTTCAGATTTTCTCTTTGAGAAAGATATTTACAAGAAAAAGGTTCGTTTTTTGTCTATTTTCAAAAAGTCTTAAAACTAAATTGAAAGAATTTTTAGAAAATTTTTGTTTTTCTCTTTACAGTTTAAAAAAATTCTGCTATAATAGCTCATGTAATAAAATATGACAACAAAAGGAGAACGATATGACATCTGCTAAAGAATATATCCAAAGCGTGTTTGAAACTGTAAAAGCTCGTAATGGGCACGAGGCTGAATTCCTCCAAGCTGTTGAAGAATTTTTCAACACTTTGGAACCTGTATTTGAAAAACACCCTGAGTATATCGAAGAAAATATCTTGGCACGTATTACTGAGCCTGAGCGCGTAATTTCTTTCCGTGTTCCTTGGGTTGACCGTGATGGAAAAATTCAAGTAAACCGTGGTTACCGTGTTCAATTCAACTCAGCTGTTGGACCATACAAAGGAGGACTTCGTTTCCACCCAACTGTAAACCAAGGGATTTTGAAATTCCTCGGATTTGAACAAATCTTCAAAAACGTCTTGACTGGACTTCCAATCGGTGGAGGTAAAGGTGGATCAGACTTCGATCCTAAAGGTAAAACAGATGCTGAAGTGATGCGCTTCTGCCAAAGCTTCATGACTGAGTTGCAAAAACACATCGGACCATCACTTGACGTACCTGCTGGTGATATCGGCGTAGGTGGACGTGAAATTGGTTACCTTTATGGTCAATACAAGCGTCTTAACCAATTTGATGCTGGTGTCTTGACTGGTAAGCCTCTTGAATTTGGTGGTAGCTTGATTCGTCCAGAAGCAACTGGTTACGGTTTGGTTTACTATACTGAAGAAATGCTGAAAGCTAACGGTAATAGCTTTGCTGGTAAGAAAGTGGTTATTTCAGGTTCTGGGAACGTTGCTCAATACGCTCTTCAAAAAGCGACTGAACTTGGCGCTACTGTCATCTCTGTATCTGACTCAAACGGTTATGTCATCGATGAAAATGGTATCGACTTCGATCTTTTGGTTGATGTTAAAGAGAAACGTCGTGCTCGTTTGACTGAGTATGCAGCTGAGAAAGCAACTGCAACATATCACGAAGGTTCTGTATGGACTTACGCTGGAAACTATGATATTGCGCTTCCATGTGCTACTCAAAACGAAATCAACGGTGAAGCAGCTAAACGTTTGGTTGCTCAAGGCGTTATCTGTGTATCTGAAGGTGCCAACATGCCGAGCGACCTTGATGCCATCAAAATCTACAAAGAAAATGGTATCTTCTACGGACCTGCCAAAGCTGCCAACGCTGGTGGTGTAGCCGTTTCAGCCCTTGAAATGAGCCAAAACAGTCTTCGCCTCTCATGGACTCGTGAGGAAGTTGATGGACGTCTCAAAGACATCATGACAAACATCTTCAACACAGCTAAAACAACTTCAGAAACATATGGTCTTGATAAAGACTATCTTGCAGGAGCAAACATTGCTGCATTTGAAAATGTAGCAAACGCTATGATTGCCCAAGGTATTGTTTAAGATTCATTTGCTTAATCCTCAATCGCTTCGATTGGGGATTTTTATCTTGAGTTAAACGGTTGGGAAATTCTAATTTAATTAAATTAAATGAAATAAAAACCGAACAAATTGATTGCGGAATTCAAACCAATTTCTAACAATGTTTTATAAAACTCAGTGGACTATTCTAAATTCAATCTATTTTATACTTTTCGAAAATCTCTTCAAACCACGTCAGCGTCGCCTTACCGTAGATATGTTACTGACTTCGTC
>NZ_VMLH01000043.1:0-19580 GCF_013276595.1 Streptococcus sp. 10824 | reverse complement strand
TTGATTTTCATTGAGTATGAGTTACAGTTACTTCTCCAGTTCGGTAATCCAGTTGAAGCCCCTTTTGAACATTGGGAACTAGAACATTAAATTCCAATTCTCCATCTGAAGACTTGGCTTCAATCTGTGAAGCTGAAGGAACTAAATCCTCGTTTGAAGCGTAGTAAAGGGTTACACGGTAACGGACACGCTTGTTTTGGTCCAAGGCTTTACGCACCTTACTTTCATAGTAGTTTTGACCAGTCGAATCCTCGGCCTGCGCCTGATTTGCCCAGGCTGTCTGAACAGCAATGTTTTTAGGATTGCTTGTCGAGGCATCAAAACCATCCAAACCACCGATTAAGGCATAGCCTAACAGATGACCTCTATCGACTGCATGGGTATAAGAGCCCTTTAGATTCTTGACCTGATGCCAGCCTGGAGGAGTCCATGAAGTCGAACCATTCCCAGTTTCTTCACGATTCTTGTACTGACGAGTAGCCTTAGACAAGAGGGCATTAGCCACGGTTGGTACGGTCTCCTTGCCCACCGTCTTTGTTTTATTATCAGCGTAGGGCTTACTTGAAACCTTGGCATTTAGGTTTGTTTTATTACCATTGACGATAAAAGCACCTGATCCGTTCCACTCCAGACTCCCTTTTACTTGGTTTTTGACTGCGTCTGTTAAGACACTCTCTGCCAATGCTTGACTAGGAGCTTCAGACGCTTGTTTTTTCTGACTAAGCTTGGTTTTAGGACTATTAGGTGCCGACTGCATCTGCTTGATATAATAGCTCCCTGTAGACAAAAGCAATAACACTAGCAGTCCGATTAGTGTCTGTCTTGTTTTTTTGTTCATATTTCTCCTTATCTTTAGAAAAAGGCTGGTTCTCCAGCCTAATTTCCTGTAAATTTATGAATCAATTCCTGCCATTTTGCTGGAGACAGGATAGCCCATGGATCTTGACCCTTGCCCAAGATTCCATAACCGACCATTAGACCGATTCCTAGAGCCAGAGCACCTAAAATCAGTACCAGGATGACTAAAAGTAAACGCTTGACTACGTAACCTGATTTCTTATTCATCTTCATCACTTGCCTCAATCCGCTGAATCTTAGCGCCTAGCTGCGCCAATTTCTCATGGAAACGGTAGTAACCTCTATCCAAGTGAACCAATTTACCAACTACAGTTTCTCCCTGTGCTACCAAACCTGTCAAAATCAAGGCTGCGCTGGCACGAAGGTCAGTAGAAAGAACTTCCGCTCCCTGCAAAGGTTGCCCACCAACAATACGAGCTGTATCACGGATAATCTCAGAATGCAAGCCCATGCGGCGCATCTCTTCTAGGTGTTGGAAACGATTTTCGAAAACTGTCTCCACCATGGTTGATTCGCCTTTTGCAACTGTCATCAAGGCTGTAAATTGAGCCTGCATATCTGTTGGAAATCCTGGGTGGGGCAAGGTTTTCACATGAACAGCTTTTAGATTTTCTAGTTGAGAGCGAACTCGAATTCCCTCAGTCTCCTCTGTCACTTCCACTCCCATTTCAAGCAATTTGGCAATCAAGGGACGGTTGTGCTCCCAAACAGCGTCTTTAATCAAGACATCACCACCAGTCATGGCAGCAGCTACCATAAAGGTTCCTGCTTCGATACGGTCTTGGACTACGTTGTGAGTCGTACCATGAAGTTTCTCAACACCAGTAATGGTAATAGTCTCTGTACCAGCACCTTTGACCTTGGCTCCCATTTCATTAAGGAGAATGGCTAAGTCAACAATCTCAGGCTCACGCGCAGCATTCTCAATCACTGTCACCCCATCAGCCAGAGTCGCTGCCATCATCAAGTTCTGCGTTGCACCAACACTTGGAAAGTCCATATAGATATGAGCGCCATGCAAGCGTTCTGCCTTGGCTTCGATGTAACCAGCTGTCTGACTAATCTTAACCCCCATAGCTTCCAGACCTTTCAAATGAAGATCGATAGGACGGCTACCAATCGTACAACCACCTGGCATGGATACTTTGGCATGACCTACACGGGCAAGGATTGGCCCTAATACAACGATGGAGGCACGCATCTTGCTGACATACTTGTAAGGGGCTTCCTCAGTGATGTCGCCAGTAGCATCCACCTCAACAAGATGGGCTTCCTCATCAAAGTCAACCTTGGCATTCAAACCACGAACCACCTGATTCATAATAAAGACATCCGACAAGATCGGTACATTCTGTAAGACTGTCTTTCCTTCACTTGCTAGAATAGTCGCTGCCAACAAGGGCAAGACTGCATTCTTTGCCCCTTCGATGGTTACACTTCCTACCAGACGATTATCGCCACCTTGAACCACAATTTTGTCCATACTCGTTTCCTTTACTCTTGATTTTATAATAATCCTCTAAGCGCTTCTTGCCACAACTGATACAGGCTGATAAAGAAAGAACTCAGGATGTAGCCCATGACAATGCTGAAAAGAGCTAGCAATAAACGAACTTTTCTTGTATTCTCATCTGTCACTTTTAAAACCTTTTCCCATCTAACAAGATCCTTTAGAAGGTAAAAACTCACATAAATAAAGAGCGTGTGACTGCTTAGAGTGAATAATAATTGAACCATTTGACTATTATACCATCTTCTCTGTTTGCGCGCTAGTTTGGAAACTTCACTTAAAAACTAGGGATTGTTTTTCAAGTAATCAATTGCATCTTGTAGGGTTTTAACGGGCACGATTTTCATATCTGTCTTGATTGTTTTGGATGATTCTAGGGCTGTTTGGTAGTTGTTTTTTGCATCCGGGTGTGCTTTTTGTTCTTCTTCGCTAACAGGATTATCAGGGGCAAAGAAAATAGCGGCACCTGCCCTAGCCGAAGCTACAACTTTTTTATCAATACCTCCAATATCCCCCACATTCCCATCGCGGTCAATGGTACCTGTACCAGCAACAATACGACCATTACGAAGATCTGGGTGAGCTATTTGAGTATAGATAGCTAGACTAAACATGAGACCAGCACTTGGGCCGCCAATACCAGCTGTTGAAAAACTAATTGGGACATCACTGGTTACTTCTGTACGGTCAATCAAGCCGATTCCAATTCCATTTTTGCCATTTTCCAAGGTGATAATCTTTCCTTCTGCAGACTTGGTTTGCCCATCCTCTTCATAGGTCACCTTGACGGAGTCCCCTAATTGTTGAGAACTGACGTAATCAATCAAGTCCTTGGAACTATCAAAGGTCTGATCATTGACTGCTGTGACCGTATCAGAGATATTGAGAATCCCTTTAAAGGTTGAATTATCCGTCACATTCAAGACATAAACCCCAAAGTACTTGAGCTCGATATCCTTACCAGCTGTTTTTAGACCTTGATACTTGGCCATATTTTGTGATGTTTGCATGTAGAATTGATTGATCCGCATAAATTCAACATCGGAAGAGCCACCTGTAGTCTCTTGGGCACTACGAATATCTGTAAAAGGCGTCAACCACGCATAAATCATATGGGCTAAAGTAGCGTGCTGGACACCAACCGTAACGAATTGATAGGCCCCAGCTTCCTTATCTTCTGTGTCATTGACTTTAAGAACTTGGCGAATATCTTCCGAACCACCTGGAACCTCTATATAGTAGGGCAAAGGCACTACAAATGCCAAGAAGGTCACAATCAAGGCCGCAATGACATATAAGGGCCATCTAATCTTTTTTTTCATTTCTTATTTCCTCCAAAATACTCTCGGGAACATAGCAAGCAATATCCTGACCAAACTTCAAAAGTTCTCTAACGCCTGATGAACTGATATAGAGATGTTCAGGTCGGCTATGTAAATAAATGGTTTCTATATCAGGAGACAGTTGATGATTGTAGTAATCAAAACTGGCTTCATATTGCAAATCCGCTGCATTCCTCAAACCACGCACTAGGCAAGTAGCCCCCAGTCTTTTCGCAACATCAACCACCAATTCATCATGAGAAGAGACGACTTCAACATTCCCCAAATCTTCCAAAGCCTTTTCTAATCCCCGTTTACGATTTTCGATAGGGAGAAATCCTTGTTTGTGGGGATTAAAAAAAATACCAACATAGAGCTTATCAAAAAGTCTGCTCGCCCGTTCAATCATATCCAGATGCCCATTTGTCATCGGATCAAATGAGCCTGTGAATAAGCCAATCTTATCTGACATAGACTGTCACCTTACTAATTCCATAAATCTTTTCCTTCCAGATACCCAGGCAGGCAATTTCTTCTGGAAGTTCAACGGCCTTATCCGTCTCACACACAACCATGATATCTTCAGAAAAAAGCTCTCTCTCAGCCATTTTTTCAATATCTGCTACCATTTGTTCCTTGGCATAAGGAGGGTCTAAGAAAATAAGGTCAAATTCCCCAGATACCTGCTCCAATGCCCTTTCTGCATCCATCTTGAGGAGTTGAAATTTTCCAACATCCTTGGTCATCTGGATATTTTCAGCCACGATGGTCTGAGCCTTACGGTCTCGCTCCACCAAAACAGCGCTGGACATGCCACGCGATACTGCTTCGATAGATAAACCACCACTACCTGCATAAAGGTCCAAGACTCGTCCCCCTTCAAAGTAGGGACCAATCATGTTAAAAATGGCGCCCCTAACCTTATCTGAAGTAGGCCTTGTCGTCTTGCCCTCTAGTGTCTTGAGGGGACGTCCCCCATAGATTCCTGATACGATTTTCATACTGTTTATTATACCAAATTATAGACAAAAAGAGAAAGAAAACCGAACCTTGCGGTTCGATTCTCTACAAAATATTTTCGTAAGTATCGCGGACTTCTTGAGGCCAAACACTTGTTTGCACTTCTCCGATGTGTCTCTTGCGAAGTAGGAACATGGCCATACGAGATTGTCCAATTCCTCCACCGATTGTCAATGGGAATAGGCCGTTCAACAAAGCCTTGTGCCATTCCAATTCCAAGCGGTCTTCATCACCTGTGATGGCAACCTGACGGCGAAGGGTTTCTTCATCTACACGAATCCCCATAGAAGACAACTCAAAGGCTCCACCCAGAGATTCATTCCAGACAAGAATATCACCATTTAGACCCTTGTAGCCATTTTCAGACTCGCTTGTCCAGTCATCATAGTCTGGTGCACGTCCATCGTGCGGTTTACCATCTGGCAACTCGCCACCGATACCAATCAAAAAGACGGCTCCAAATTCTTTACAAATCGCATTTTCACGTTCTTTCGGTGTCAAGTCTGGGTAGCGTTCTACCAATTCTTCTGTATGAATAAAGGTGATTTGTTTTGGCAAGATAGACTCGATGTCATAACGGGCTTCAACAGCTAGCTCAGTCAGGCGAATAGCCTTGTAAATCTTCTCAACTGTTTCTTTTAGGTAGGCAATGTTTCGTTGTCCATTTGGGATAACCTTCTCCCAGTCCCACTGGTCAACATAAACAGAGTGGGTTGCATCCAAGGAATCCTCATCTGGACGAAGGGCTTTCATGTGGACAAAGAGACCCTCTCCTTCACCAAAGCCAAAACGAGCCAAGGTGTGGCGTTTCCATTTAGCAAGGGAGTGCACCACCTCATAAGTAGCATCAGGGATTTGGAGAACCTTGACCGATACGGCATTCTCCACACCTGATAAGTTGTCCTGCATCCCATCACCGACCCTACTCAAGATAGGACCTTGAACTTCGACAACTTCTAACTTATCTTTCAAATACTGGGTAAAAGTATTTTTGACAAAGGAAATTTCTTCTTGTTGGTGGATAAAACTTTTCTTCATAGGCTACTCCTCAAAAATTAGTTAAAAACATTATACACCTATTTCCAAGAAAAGAAAAGAGAAAATTTAAAAAAATCAGTGTCACTCAAAACACTGATTTTATAGACCTTTTAATCATTACGACCAAAGATACGTAAAATACTTAGGAAGAGATTGATAAAATCAAGATAGATACTGAGAGCCATTGACACCACCCAGCCTGTCGCTACACGACCTTGCGATTGTTCATAGACAAGGCGAATTTTTTGGTTATCCCAAGCAATCAGTCCTGAGAAAACCAAGACCATGGCTACGCTAATCATATAATCAAAGAAACCACTAGACAAGAAAATATTGACTATCATAGCAATAATCAAACCGATCAGAGCCGCCATCATAGCTCGACCAAGACCGCTCAAATCTTTCTTGGTGAAGATACCAACTGCAGCCATGACAAAGAAGAGAAGGGCGCTCGATACAAAGGCAGATAAAACTGTACCCGGAGTATAGAAGGCTACCACAAAACTAAGGGTAAAACCGTTTAAAACAGAGTATAGCAAAAATACTGGAAGAGCAGCTGGACTATTTCTTGAAGCCATGCTACTGGCAACGAAAACCAAGGCCAATTCTGCAAAGGTTGCAATGGTCAACCAGAGACGCCCCTGCATCAAAAAGTAAAGCAACTGAGACTGAAAGACCGTCAACATAAGGCCTGATACCAAAGCAGATAGTCCGATTCCCAGACCAACAAAGGCATATACCTTAGCGTAAAATTGATTGAGACCTACACGGTCATGTATAATAGTGTGATTCATCTTTTCTCCTTTTCTATGAACATCTTTCCTTGATTATAACAAAAAAAGTTAAAATTAGCTTAAATGGAAAATCAAAATACCAGCTGCAATGGCAACATTCAAACTCTCCGCCTGCCCCTTCATGCTAATATGGACCAACTGGTCTGCACTTTCAGCCATAAAGGGACTAATTCCTTGGCCCTCATTTCCCATGACTAGTACAAAATTTTCTATAGGAGGCAGTTCTCTGTAATCAACAGAATCTTTAGATAGGGTTGTAGCTAGCACAGGGATAGCTGCCTCTTTGGTTTCCTTAAGGAGCGCTTGGCTAGTCATCCGGTAAATAGGCAGATGAAAATGACTGCCTTGCATGGAACGTAAGGTCTTGAGACTGTAGATATCTGCCGATTTATCTGAAACAATCACTCCTGTAAAGCCTGCTGCATCCGCAGTTCGAATGATGGTTCCTACATTACCAGGATCTTGCACATCTTCCAAAAACAAGAACTTGCCCTGACTCAAATCAGCTTGTCCTACTTCTTCTTTTTGAACCACCGCAACAATTCCCTGTGGGGTCTGAGAATCCGCCAAATCTAGCAAAATATCCTCTGACACCCAGACAGTTTGCGGAAAAGCAGCTAACTGATCTCGGTAATTTTCTAGGGCAAAGATTTTCTCAATCGTCACTCCAGCTTGGACAGCTTCTTCAAACAAGTGCCAGCCTTCAATCAAATAAGCAGACTTGCGGTATTTTTTTTGGTGTAATTTCTTGGCATTTTTTACCACAGAATTGGCTTTTGAGCTTATAATAGTCATAGAAATATTATAACACAATCAAAGGGGTTTGGTATGCAAAAGGTTAGAATGATTGCCCAAGGTAGGGTGCAAGGAGTCGGCTTTCGTTGGGGTGTTTACAGCTTGGCACTTGAAATTGGTGGCATCACAGGTCGGGTATGGAATAACGACGATGGCACAGTGGAAATCTTAGCCCAAGCAGACTCATCTGCTATCATGGCAAAATTTATCCAAGAAATCCGAAAAGGACCGACACCTTTTTCAAAAGTAAGCTACTTAGATGTCAAACTAAGCAACTTTCCTCCCTACTCTGACTTTAAAATCGCAAATTAGGTCTCCAGAACTATTGTATATTTTGTAAAAAAACAGTAGAATAGAAAGGTATAATTTTTAAAGAAGGAATAAAAACAGTGAAATCTATTAAACGTTTTGCATTCTCGGCTATGGGAGTGGCTATGTTGCTTGTCTTGACTGGCTGTGTCAATGTCGATAAAACCACAGGTCAGCCAACAGGATTTATTTGGAATACGATCGGAGCGCCTATGGCTGAAGCCATCAAGTACTTCGCTACTGATAAAGGTCTAGGCTTTGGTGTCGCTATCATTATCGTAACCATTATCGTACGCTTGATTATCTTACCACTTGGTATCTACCAATCATGGAAGGCAACGCTTCACTCTGAAAAGATGAACGCTCTCAAGCATGTCCTTGAGCCACACCAAACACGTCTCAAAGAAGCAACTACTCAAGAAGAAAAACTCGAAGCCCAACAAGCCCTCTTTGCCGCTCAAAAAGAGCACGGCATCAGCATGTTTGGTGGTGTAGGATGTTTCCCTATCCTCCTTCAAATGCCTTTCTTCTCTGCTATCTACTTTGCTGCCCAACATACTGAAGGGGTTGCTCAAGCAAGCTACCTAGGCATTCCTCTAGGTTCTCCAAGTATGATTTTGGTTGCCTGTGCTGGTGTCCTTTACTATCTTCAATCGCTCCTTTCACTTCACGGAGTAGAAGATGAAATGCAAAGAGAACAAATCAAGAAAATGATTTACATGAGCCCACTCATGATCGTCGTCTTCTCCCTCTTCTCACCAGCTAGTGTCACACTTTACTGGGTTGTCGGTGGTTTCATGATGATTCTCCAACAGTTTATCGTCAACTATATCGTTCGTCCAAAACTTCGCAAAAAAGTCCGTGAAGAACTAGCCAAGAACCCACCAAAAGCAAGTGCTTTCTCTAAACCAAGTGGACGAAAAGACGTTACCCCTGAACAACCAACTGCTATCACAAGCCAGAAAAAACACAAAAATCGCAACGCTGGAAAACAACGTTCGAGATAAGAAGAAAAAGGCTTAGCTGATTTGCTAAGTCTTTTTGCAAGTCAAAAGCCCGATGTTTCCATCAGGCTTCTTTTCTATCCATGTACACGTTTCGTATAGTCTTGGTAACTTTCGGTATCCATGAGTTGTTTAGCGTTCTTAACGCGGTCTGCTGTTGGTGGTTTAACCCCTTCGAGGGAATAGGGAATTCCCAATTCACGCCATTTAAACTCACCCATGGTGTGATAAGGCAGAATTTCAAACTTATCCACATTTTTAAGAGTCTTGACGAACTTACCAAGTTCAATCAAGTCATCGTCTCTGTCTGTCAATCCTGGAACTAGCACGTGGCGAATCCAGACAGGTTTTCCAATATCTGATAGATACTGGGCACAGGCCAAGATATTTTTATTGGTTTGGCTAGTAACAATCTTGTGCTGTTCTTCGTTGATTTCCTTGATATCTAAGAGAACCAAGTCAGTGACAGCCATGAGTTCGTCAAACTTTTCAAGGTAACGTGGTTTATTACGGAAAGGAAGGGCACAGGTGTCCAAGGTACAGTGGATTCCTTGTTCCTTAGCCTTGGTGAAAAGGGCAATCAGGAAATCAATCTGCAAGAGTGCTTCTCCTCCGCTGACTGTAATCCCGCCCTTATTTCCCCAGAAACCACGGTAGCGCAAGGCTTCTGTCAAGACATCATCTACCGTCCGTTCACGTGATTTATTGGACTCCATAGCCCAAGTATCTGGGTTATGGCAATACTGGCAACGCATGTGACAGCCCTGTAAAAAGATAATAAAGCGAATACCAGGGCCATCTACCGCCCCAAAACTTTCTGTCGAATGCACCATTCCTGTCACTTGTCCATAATCAATTGTTTCTTCAGACATATCGTTACCTTCCTTGAAAACGTTTTATAGTTTTATTATATCACGACTTGAAGGAAAAACAAGATTTTTACCTATTTTTTAGAAAGCAATCTGTTTTTCAATTTCATTTTCAATCTATTCTCAGATTATTCTTCAAAATCAAAACCATACAAGGTTGCAAAATAGTCTTCAGGGCGCTCTGCACGGCGGATTTGACGGGCTTTGCCTTCTTCAGTATAAAGGATTTCCGCAGAACGAAGTTTGGCATTGTACTGGTAGCCCATTGAAAAACCGTGGGCACCTGTATCATGAATGACCAGCAAATCACCGATTTCTGTATGAGGAAGTTCGCGATTGACTGCAAATTTATCATTGTTTTCACAGAGTGAGCCAACCACATCTACCGCTTCAGCTGGTCCATCTGGATGGGTCATGTTGCTAATATGGTGATAGGCTCCGTACATAGCTGGACGCATGAGGTTGACTGCTGATGCATCCACACCTAGATAGGTACGGTAGGTTTTCTTCTTATGAGTGACTCTTGTGACTAAAGCACCGTGAGGTGCCAGCATAAAACGACCCAATTCGGTGAAAATCTTGACCTGACCAAGACCTGCTGGCGTAAGAACCTCTTCATACACCTTACGAACTCCCTCACCAATCAAGGCGATATCATTTGGCTCCTGCTCAGGACGATAGTTGACTCCAATACCCCCGGAAAGATTGATAAAGTCTAGTGAAATACCCAGCTTTTCCTTGATTTCAACAGCCAATTCAAAAAGCTGACGCGCCAACTCTGGATAATAGAGATGGGTGACAGTATTGGATGCTAGAAAGGAGTGAATCCCAAAAGTCTTGGCTCCTTTTTCCTTCAAGATGGCAAAGGATTCAAAGAGTTGATCCTTGGTCATACCAAACTTAGCCTCCCCAGGATTATCCATAATGTCTGTCCCCAGTTCAAAAACGCCTCCAGGATTATAACGACATGAGATGATTTCTGGAATGCCTGCTGCTCGCTCCAAATGTTCAATATCTTCAAAGGCATCCAAGTTAATGATCGCACCTAATTCACGCGCATAGGCATATTCCTTATCTGGCGTATTGTTTGAAGAGAACATAATCTCAGAACCAGGGAAATCCAGTTTATGGCTCATCAAAAGCTCTACGTAACTAGAGCAGTCCACACCACAGCCTTCCTCTTGGATAATTTTCAAAATAGCTGGGGTTGGAGTAGCCTTAACTGCAAAATATTCCTTAAAGCCCTTGTTCCACGAAAAGGCTTGGTTGACGGCTCTTGCCTTCTCACGAATTCCCTTCTCATCATATAAGTGAAAGGGAGTTGGGAACTCGGCTACAATCGCTTCTAAGTCTTCTTTATTAATAAATGGTGTTTTCATAAGTTTCCTTCTATTCTATTTGCAAAGAAAGGCTGGGACAACCGTTCCAACCTTTATCCTTTATTCTTCTGTGTCAAAAATATTACCAATCTCAACATCGATGGCTTGGTTCTTGACATCAATATTGGTTACCTTCAAGAGTGACTTGTATTCAAACTGCTTTTCACGTTCTTCTTGGGCATTGTCCGCAAAGACCGCTACACCTGCCAATTCTGAGTCGAATTCGCGCAAGAGACTAATCATCCCATTGACAGTTCCGCCGCCTTTCAAGAAGTCATCCACAATCAAGACACGGCTACCTGCCTTGAGACTCCGTTTTGAAAGGAACATTTTCTCGATACGGTCACCACTTGAACCGGATACATAGTTGACGCTAACCGTTGAACCTTCGGTAATTTTCAGGTCACGGCGCACAATGACAAAAGGGACATTGAGGACATTGGCAACTGCATTTGCAAGTGGCACACCCTTGGTTGCTACTGTCATAACCGCGTCAATTTTTTGATCCATAAAGCTCTTGGCAATAATGCGACCAATATTTTTCAAGATGGCTGGTGTGCTAAGTAAATCAGACAGGTAGATGTAGCCACCTGGCAAGATACGGTCACTTTCTGACAACTTGGCACGCAAGTCTTCAACCATTTCCTTAGCATCATGGTTTGAGATTGATGGTGTAAAGATAACACCTCCGCCAGCCCCAGTCACAGTCTGGATGTGACCGATTTCGATTTCCTCAAAGGCGCGTTTGATAATGACGATATCTTCTGAGATGGATGATTTAGCAGATTCATACTTTTCAGCAAAAGTATTGAGACTAGTTAGTTTATAAGGATGATTAATCAAATAGTTGGAAATGACAACCATCCGATCACTTCTTCTTAATTTCATTTCTATTTCCTATTCCATTTTTATTCAAAAAATCAAAAAGCAAACTAGAAAGCTGGTCACTGGTGGTTCAAAACACTGTTTTGAGATTGTCGATAGAACTGACAAATCCTGTAATATACCTGCATATATACATACGACAAGGCGATACTACCCTAGTTTGAAGAGATTTTCGAAAAGTATTCATTTTTGTCTTTTACTTATTATACCATATTCACAGAAAAAAACGAACATTCTTATTCTAAAAAATGTTCATTTTTCTTAAATTATAAATCTAAACCTGGTTTATAGAAGGAACGATTGTCCATAGCGAAGATTTTATTGGTCATCTCTCCTTTATCCACCAAAGCCAGAGCTGTTGACATCATCATCATGCTGGCATCCAGATTGTCAATCATATGAATAATCTCTGCTTCCATAATGCGTGGACGGACTGGGCTTCCATACTCAAGTAAGCCGTGGTGACTGAGGATGACGTGACGAAGCAAAACGACTTCTTCCTTGGTATCATCGATGCCGAGTTCCATAACCGTCTTGGTAATTTCGCTATCAATGAGAGCGATATGTCCAAGAAGATTGCCTCGCACTGTATACTCAGTCTGTTCTGGTTCCGTCAACTCGATAACTTTGGCCAAGTCATGCAGCATAATTCCCGCATAGAGCAGGCTCTTATTGAGCCGAGGATAAATATTGCTAATGGCATCTGCCAAGCGCACCATGGTCGCCGTATGATAGGCCAAGCCTGTTTCAAAGGCATGGTGGTTGGTCTTGGCTGCTGGATAGGAGTAGAATTCCTTATCATACTTGGTGTAGAGATTTCGGACAATCCGTTGCCAGACAGGATTTTCAATTTTGAAAATCATTTGCGACATGTAGTCACGAATTTCCTTGATATCAACCGGTGGCTTGACCTTGAAATCAACTGGGTCATTGGGTTCACCAGCTTGCGGCAGGCGGAGAGTGATTTGATTGACCTGTGGAGTGTTGTTATAAACTTCTCGGCGCCCTTTCATGTAGACAACCCTACCTGCGGTAAAGGCCTCAATGTTATGAGGTTGGGCATCCCAGAGCTTCCCCTCAATCTCGCCACTATCATCTTGGAAGGTAAAGGCTAGGTAGTTTTTCCCAGCTCGAGTTTGCCTCAGGTCAGCTGATTTGATTAAGTAAAAACCTTCAAACAGCTCATCTTTTTTCATGTGACTAATCTTCATATTCTTCCTCATTTTCTTGGAAATGGAGTAGATCAAGCGCAGGCTCACCTTCTGACAACTCAATGTGACGGAGCGTCCGCTCGATAGCTGTGGTACGACGGTTTAATAATTCATCAATATTGCCAGAGGCATGTTGGAGATGTTTTTGTGCCTTTACCAGAATACCACCAAACTTGCCAAACTCGGTCTTGACGCTGGCAAGAGTCTTACTGATATGGTCGGCACTCTTTTGGATATTGAGAGTTTTGAATCCAACTGATAGGGAGTTAAGAAGGGCTGATAGGGTACTTGGACCTGCAACAATAATCTGCTCTTCCCGCCTCAAATCATCAAAGAAGACAGGATTGCGGACAATTTCTGAGTAGAGACCTTCTGTTGGGACAAACAAAACTCCAAAATTGGTCGTCCGAGGTGGTGCTATGTACTTGCTCTTAATATCCTTTGCAAAGCGTTTGACGCTTGCTAAGAGTGACTTACGACAGCGTTCGATTTCGTCCTTGTCACCTGCTTCATAGGCTTCTTCTAAGCGATAATAATCTGCCAGTGGAAACTTAGAGTCAATCGGTAAGTAGACATATTCTTGGTCGCCTTGTCCGGGTAACTTGATGGCATACTCCACTCGTTCACTGGAGTTTTCAACTGTTGCGTATTCTCGTTCGTACTGGGCAGGGGTCATGATATCCTCGATGATTTGCCCCAGTTGCAATTCTCCCAGAATCCCTCGTGTCTTGGTTCCAGAGAGAACCTTGTTGAGGGCGCCGACATCGCGGGCAACTGTCTGCATTTCCCCCAGGCCACGATTGACCGACTCCAGTTGTTTGGAAACTGTCTCAAAGGAAGCCTGCAAGCGTGTCTGCAAGGTCTTTTCTAGTTTTTCCTCGACTGTCTGGCGCATTTGTTCCAAACGTTGCTCGTTTGATTCCTGCAAGGCTTGGAGACGTTGGTCGGTCTTATCTCTGGTTTGGAGGAGATTATCTGTCATTTCTTGACGGACTTGCGTCAGACCTTGGTGCAATTCGATTCGCACTTCTTGCAAACGGTCGCTGACAGCTACTTCCAAGTCTTTTTGATCTAACTGCCTGGCTTGTCTGGCTTGTTCAAAACGGTAATCCAACTGGTCTGACAAGTGATCTGCCTGATCCTCCAAGCTCTTGCTGAGATGTTTTTCCTGCTTATCTTGTCTTTGCCAAATCAGAAAGAGGCCAGCTAGGTTGGCAATCAATAATAGAACAAGTAAACTTTCCATCCTACCTCCTGTCCTTACTATGCAGCACGACCACATAGCCATCTGGGCAAGTCACCGACACTTCCCTATCTATATATTCGTTAGAAGCGTACACTTTTTTAAAGAAAAAATTTTCCTCTGTCAACTCATACTTGGCACCAATAATAGTCAGCTGGCTATCCCGAACTGGCATAAAGGCTAGGTAGTCATAGTCTGAACGAGGTTCTAGCTGACTGGTTCCTTCTGGACAATAGGAAATCAAGTTTTGTCCATCTTCAATCGCTATCTGGCGCATATAGGGCGCCAACTTGGGATTACTAGGCAGAAAGACATTAGCCAGCATATGGTCAATACGACCACCCAAAGCACCGAAAATAGTGACCTGAGCCTGAGGATTTTGCTCAAAGATAGTCAAGAGAGCCAATTCCAAATCAGTATCATCTTTTTCTGGTCGGGCTTGAACAAAATGCTGGGCACGTTTTTGAATCACCTGTCGCTCTTCTTCGGTCACAGAATCAAAATCCCCAACCGCTAGAGCAATAGGAAGGTTTTCTTCCAGGACCCATAGCGAGCCCCGATCCACACCAACAAAACCATCAAAGTCCGTCCGATAATGACCACGGTCTCCGCCTGCAAAAACGGCAACCCTAGTCCAGTTGTTTTCTGAGAGTTTGTACTCGCTCATTGACATCTCCCTTAAAGACATAGGAACCTGCTACAAAAACGGTCGCACCAGCTTCTTTGGTTTGAGCAATCGTTTTATCATCAATCCCACCATCCACTTCAATCTCAAATTTCAAACCTTTTTCCTGACGAAGAGCAACCAACTCACGGACCTTATCCATGGTCTCTGGTAGAAAGGCTTGCCCACCAAAGCCTGGGTTAACTGTCATGACTAAGACTTGGTCAACTAGGTGAAGGACGTGCTTAATGGCCTCGACAGGCGTACCAGGATTAATGACAACCGAAGGTTTGACACCTAGTAAGCGAATTTTTTGGAGGGCCCCATGAATATGAGGCGTTGCTTCCACATGGATGCTGATGATATCCGCACCTGCACGCGCAAAGTCTTCCAGATGATGTTCAGGATTAGCTATCATCAAGTGGCAGTCAAAGACCATCTTACTATGAGGACGAAGGCTCTCGACCACACCTACACCAAAACTGATTTGTGGCACAAAATGACCATCCATGATATCGATATGGGCATACTCTGCCCCAGTTGCTTCTAGGCGCTTGATTTCACGTTCAAAGTTGGCATAATCTGCTGCCAGAATTGACGGAGCAATCTTGTATTGAGACATAGGTTTCTCCTTATTTTGGAATTTTTTTGCTGACTTTTTTGTAGGTTTCTCTACGATTTTCAATCTCACTGAGGAATTGCAGGTAGTTGTCAAAACGGAAGGGCGCAATGGTACCTTCTTCAACTGCTGGTTTGACAGCACAGGACGGCTCATGGGTATGGGTACAAGTACGGAACTTGCAGTCTCGACTAACACTAGCAATCTCTGGAAAGGCCTGATTAAGGTCTTCCGCCCTTGATACTTCATAGTCCAAGGATGAAAAGCCTGGTGTATCTGCGATTTTACCCCCATTGAGGTTGTAAAAACTAACAGTTCGAGTGGTATGGCGACCGCGCCCCAGACTGTCTGAGATTTCTCCTGTTTCAAGGTTGAGGTCCGGTGCGATTTTATTGAGAAGAGTTGACTTTCCAACACCTGTCTGCCCCATAAAGACCGTAACCTTGCCTGTTAACAAAGGCAGGAGTTCCTCTTTACTGGTCACAAAGTCATAGCCGATGTCACCATAAGTCTGTTGGTAAAAATCCAGTTCTCCTCTATCTTCCAACAAATCCATTTTGGAAATATAGACGATGGGATGAATACCCTTGTGCTCCAAAAGAACCAAGAAACGATCCAGCAAATTGCTGTTAAAATCAGGTTCCTTGACGGACATGATTACTACAGCTTGGTCAATATTGACAATGGGCGGACGGACCAGACTGTTTTTCCGTTCGTGAATTTTGAGAATGTAACCCTCTGAATTTTCCTCGGCAGAGAAATCGACCCAGTCCCCAACGTAAGGGGTATGCCCTTTTTTACGAAAATTTCCACGCGCGCGTGTTTGATAGACCTGACCATCACTCTCTACATAGTAGAACCCAGCCAAGGCTTTAATGATTTGTCCTTGCAAAATAACTCCTTTAAAATTGTTAGTTCCATTATAACAAAAAAAAGCTATTTTAGCTTAGCTTCTCTTTACAATTTCGATAAATCTATTCTAAAAGAAAAAGATACACTCACGCTTTAGATACAAAGTTTTATACAAAAATAACGAATCTACCTCCTTATATAAAAACAGGCGAACAGAGAGCCTAAAACTCCCTGTTCGCTTTACTTTTTCTGTGTGTAATAGAAAAAACCTAATAAAGCAAGACAAAAAATATGAATATAAACTCCATACATCATGTGGGGAAAGACAGACTCTATAAAATAGCCTGGTAGATAGATGATTGGAAATTGATAGAAATCATAGGTCGTTAGAGATAGTAAATAAAGAGCATACATAAATACTGCTACAATTAGAACCCATCCTTGCTTTCGCCATAGAAAAATCATCAATAAGAACAGACAAAGTAGATAGATTGACCAATTTCGCAACATAAATTGAAAACCATAAATCATACTTTCAGTCGTTTCTCCATCAATCACATCAACTACTTTATAGAAAGGTAAACAATAGCTCACTAAAAAAGAAGGGGACTAATTATTTTTTTCATATTCTCTACCATGGATTATTTTGCAAGTAAGCTGACCATCTATCTCCATATCGAATCAAATGAACAGTATAATTAGTTACTACCCGATTTTCACCTGGTCCAAGCTTAGAAAAACCTGTGCTATACTCCCAATTACTTCTTGCACCTGGATGAAACCATTTTTGCTGGGATGAATACCAACCATCTTGTCTAACTTCCACACTTGAAGATTCTATTTCGATATCCCTTTCATGGAAGTCAACTCCTCCACTTATTTTAGTAATATTTTTTTGTACACCTCCATCATAACTCACCCAGTGAACAACAGTATACAATTCCACACTATAAGTACTATCAAACTGACTTTGATGAGTAGTAATGTTTTGAGTATAAGCGTGCACTTTCTGTATACCAAAAATATGGTCTAATATATTCGTTGGTTTAGCAAGCTTATTGTAAGCCTCTTCAACAAAAGTAGCCTTCTCTAAATCAGCGGTATAAACAGTTTTTCCTTGTACTACTTGATTATTTATAGAAGTAATACGGCTATCCACAACAATGGGAGCCACCATATCTCCATTGCTAGTTTCTATTTTAGCTGCCTCTTTCACCTCATATACAACTCGATTTTCTTCAGACTGAATCACTTCTACCCCATTTTTTTCAGGTATAGATAATCTAGTTTGCCCATTAGAAACCGTTATATTTGGACCAATATTCTTCTCATTTGCATAAGTCGCAATAGGAAATCCTGATAGAACCACTGCAGACATAAGGCTATTGACTAATTTTTTTCTCATGAATATCTCCTTCCCATTTTCAAGAGAAGTAAAAATAGCTAATATAAGATGAACGTTTCCTTATATTTCAGAATAGGATATCTATCTGAAAGCAATTCACACTCCTATAGGTAACTGTTCCAAATCTTGGCTACATATATTTCAATAGTTTGCTACAAAAAACTCCTTTCTAAGTCTATTGAACATGCCCTTATTCACCTACTAATATAGCACAAAAATAAATAAATAAATAAATACAAGACTGTTTTTTCTACTAGTTTTATGATAAAATAGTATTGTTAGGGTAAATTTCATATATAAATGTCGAGTGAAAAATCGATGGGGCAGAATTCGGTAGACAAAGACTCGATTTCGTTGGTCCAGCCCCACAAGGCTAATCAGGTATTTCACGAGTTTAAAAATCTAATGAAGTGCCCAATCAACTACTGATTCATTGATTTAATACGAACTATAGTGGATTGAACCTAGAATAGTACACTAAGGATTCTAAAACGTTTCTAGAAATTAATTTGACTTTCCTAATCTCTTTGTTCATATCTTATTTCAATCTACTATATATACCAAGATGCTGGGACAAAAGTCTTTAAAATCAGAAAAACGCATATTATCAGGTGTTGGAAAACCTTGATAATATGCGTTTTATCATAGAAAGATCTACTTCATTTTTTACTAAAATTAAGTTTTTGTCCCTGCATCTTAGAGCCCTTGCCCTTTAAGTGCATCTGCTAGGCTGGCAAACTCTTCCAAGCTGAGAGCTTCCCCACGCACACTTGGTGACAAGCCTGCTTGATCCAAAGCCTTGGTCAGCTTGTCCTTGACTTCCTCAGTCTTGCCAAAGTAACCTGTCAGGTTATTCCATAAGGTCTTGCGGCGATGGGTGAAACTAGCCTTGGAAACCTTAAAGAAGAAGTTCTCATCTTCTACTTCTACAGCTGGCTCTGGACGGCGCACCATTTTCAAAATAGCAGAGTCCACGTTTGGCGCTGGCACAAATACCGTACGAGGCACGATAAAGGCAACCTTGGCTGTCATGTAATACTGCACCGCAATCGACAAGCTACCATAAGCCTTGGTATTTGGTTGAGCGGAGATCCGATCCGCCACTTCTTTTTGCATCATGACGACAAACTCACTAAAAGGAATGCCACTTTCAATCAAGTGCATGAGAATAGGCGTCGTGATGTAGTAAGGCAAATTAGCCACTACCTTGATTGGCAGGTCAGGATTTTTAAAATTCTGGATATGCTGCCCCAAGTCAACCTTGAGAATGTCCTCGTTGACCACGGTCACATTATCAAAATCACGCAGGGTATCTGCCAAAATTGGCACCAAACGGTGGTCAATCTCAAAAGCCATGACTTGAGCTGCACGCTCAGCCAGAAACTCCGTCAAGGCACCAATACCTGGCCCGATTTCAATGACATTGACCTGGTCATCAATCTCAGCCGTATCCACAATTTTTTGAAGGATATTGGTATCCGTCAAGAAATTTTGCCCAAAGGACTTTTTAAAGGTAAAACCGTGACGCTCCAGCACTGCCTTGGTCACGCTATAATCTGCAATTCTCATCTATTCTCTTTTCTATTATCTGTTACTTCTATTGTAACACATTCCCCTTGTATTTTGGGGGTGAAAATCATACCAAAAAACTATCTTTCCTCATGAAGAAAGATAGTCTTGAAAATCTTTAAAAGTGGCCTTAGCGCTTCTCTCGAAACATCCGTTCATACTCTTCGAAAATCTCTTCAAACCACGTCAGCTTCACCTTGCCGTAGATATATGTAACTGACTTCGTCAGTCTTA
>NZ_VMLH01000042.1:0-11040 GCF_013276595.1 Streptococcus sp. 10824 | reverse complement strand
GATTTTCGAAGAGTATCAGTTATTATTTCCAGTTTAAAATAGCATTCAAGCCATAGTGATCACTCACTTGTGGACTCTGGTTACTATCAAATACGACATGTAAATTTTCCACCGCTAACTCTTTGGTAGTAAAGACATAATCGATTCGAAGGGGTTCAGTGTTCCCTTTCCATCCATCTATTTCTGGTGGAACAGTATAGCTACCACTTTTCTCTTGAGCAACTTCAAAAGCGTCTTGTAAGCCTAATAGACTAGCTAAAATAGCTTGGTAGCCTTCCCGACCAGCTGGGTTGTTAAAATCTCCAGCGAGTAAAAGTGGCTTGTTCAATTCTTTCAAGACATCCTCAAATCGTGCCCATTCTTCTTGGAAGCCTTTATCCCACCAAGAAAGGTGGACACTTGCAACTGCAAGCTCCTTACCATCAACTACAGTTTCAGCCAAGGCAACACGGCGAGTATGATAGTCTGTTGGATCATCCACATCTGAAACCAAAATTTCTCTGGCTTCAATAGGTGTTTTAGACAAGATAGCCACACCTTCGTGGTAGCGATCATAACCGATATGGTTATAGGCCCAAGTCCAGTAGTAATTTTTCTCTTGCTCAGATAACTTTTCAACCAAGAGTCTAACATAGTGATCTTGGTGAATAGGCTCAGATGCTGGCAAAGGTTGATAAAGGTCATTGACCTCCACCTCTGGCGATGTGATCTCCTGATTGATTTCTTGGAAACAAATCAAATCATAGTCCTTTTCAAGAATATCCTCAAGCAAAATCTGGAATTTTTCCTCTGCTTCTTTTTCCATCCAACTGTGAGTATTGAGTGTTAAAAATTTCATGCTTTTCTCCCAAAATAAGAGGTTGGAATACAGCTTCCAACCTCAAGTATATTACAATTCTACTTTAGCAACTGCTGTTTTAGCTGCAAGAGAACCTGTTTTTTCTAATTTAACTGATTTAATTGCATCACCATTTGTGAAGACAACTACTGTTGAAGTTTCACGTCCTGCTGCACGGATAGCATCCAAGTCAGCTGTGACAAGAAGATCTCCTGCTGCAACTTTTTGTCCTTCAGCAACATGAACTGTAAATGGTTTACCTTCAAGACTTACTGTGTCCAAACCAATGTGAACCAATACTTCAAGACCTGCTTCAGTCACAATACCAAGAGCATGTTTTGTTGGGAAGATGCTTGATACAGTACCTGAAACTGGAGATACAATGTTTCCATTTGCAGGTTCTACTGCAAATCCATCACCCATCATTTTTTGAGCAAATACTGGATCTTTTACTTGTTCCAAAGCAATAACTTGACCGTCTGCTACTGAGTAAACTTCCTCAGTAAGACCTTTGAAGTGAACAGTGTTTTGTTGTGCTTCAGTCATTTGGCTTGGAAGAGTTTCAGGAATGATTTCACCTGAATCAAGGATATCTTGGATATCAGATTTCAATACGTCAGCTTTTGGTCCGTAGATAGCTTGAACCCCTTGTCCTTTCATGACAAGACCCATAGCTCCTTCTGCTTTCCATTGCTCTGCATTTCCTACTTTATCTGCATCTTTAACAGTTACACGAAGACGAGTCATACATGCGTCAACATCAACGATATTTGCACGTCCACCAAGAAGGTTGATGATGTTTACAGCTTGAGAGCCTGCTGCAACTTTCACTTCGCTACTAGATTCTTCTGAACCTTCAGCAGTTTCGTAGTTTCCGTTACGCCCTGGAGTTGCGTAGTTGAATTTTTGAATCATGAAGTTTGCGATAAAATACATGATTACGGCAAAGAGAACAGTTACCCAAACGAAGTTAATGATATCCATACCGATACCAGCACTGATTGCAATAGGTGTACGAGTCAAGAACTCGATTGAACCGAATGAGTGCATACGTAGGTTTACAACGTCAGCCATAGCGAAGGCAGCACCTTGAACAAGTGAGTAAACAAGATACATAGGTGTTGCAACGAACATGAACATGTATTCGATTGGTTCAGTAACCCCTGTCAAGAATGTTGCAAGAGCTGTCGCAATCATCATACCTTTGTATTTATGTTTCTTGTCAGTATCAACATTACGGTAGATAGCCACGATTACACCCATCAAGATACCGAATGACCCGATCATTTGTCCAACTTTGAAACGAGCTGGGTGAACAGTATCTAACAATTGTTGGTAGTGACTTGCATCTGTACCTTTAAGATTAACAAGGTCTGTTACCCATGCAAGCCATAGTGGGTCTTGACCAAATACTTGAGTACCTTTAGCTGCACCAGTTAAAATGTCATAAGTACCACCAAGAGCTGTGTAGTTCATTGGGATAGTCAACATATGGTGAAGACCAAATGGCAAGAGCAAACGTTCCAAAGTACCATACAAGAATGGTGCAAGGATTGGTGCAGTTTCTTGTGAGTTGGCAATCCAAATACCAAAGCTATTGATACCAGTTTGCACAAGTGGCCAGAAAGCTGAAAGTAGAATTGCAGCAATTACTGAACGAAGAATAACTACAAATGGTACAAAACGTTTTCCGTTAAAGAATGAAAGTGCATCAGGAAGCTTACGGAAGTTATAGTATTTATTGTAAGCAGTTGCTCCAATAAAACCAGAAATAATCCCTACGAATACACCCATGTTAAGTGCTGGAGCTTCCATAACACTAATGAAGTAATCAGCAACTTTGATTGATCCACCAAAGAGAGTTGTTACCATAGCTTCTGGATTCTTCAACATGTCTCCTGATACACCAAAGATTGTACCAGTGATACGGTTGATTAGGATAAAGGCAAGACCTGCCGCAAACGCACCACCAGCACGTTCCTTAGCCCAGCTTCCTCCAATAGCGAGGGCAAACAAGATATGAAGGTTAACGATAACCCCCCAACCGATTTGCTCTAGGACACCACCAGTAATAACGAGTGGAGCAAAGTTAGGGTTAATCATCACGATAGACTTACCGATTGAAATCATCAAACCAGCAGCCGGCATAACCGCGATAACCACCATCAAAGCCTTACCGAATTTTTGCCAAAATTCGAAAGACAAGACATTTTTGAATGTATCTTTCATCATTCAAATCTCCTTTATTTTTATTTAGGCAAACGTTTTACGAAAACGTTTGCACCTTTTATGATTTAATTATACCACTTTAATTTTTTTTGTAAAGGCTTTTATTCAAAAAAATCCTCTTTTTTCAAAAATTTTCTAGGTTCTAAATTTCAAGTTCAAATTATCCATCAAGAATCTTCTCTGAGCAACTTCTTTATACTCTTCGAAAATCTCTTCAAACCACGTCAGCGTCGTCTTACCGTATATATGTGACTGACTTTCTACAACCTCAAATCAGTATTTTGAGCATCCTGTGGCGAGCTACCTAGTTTGCTCTTTGATTTTCATTGAGTATTAGAAGTCCCTTTTCTAAAATTTTTGTAGCAAAAAAGGAGATTTTACAACCTCCTCATAAAAGTAATTATTTTACCTAAATTTTCAAGAATCGACGCATGGATATTCCTGATCCCAGTGAACCAATAAAAATTCCAATCACAAATAGTAGGGCAATCATCAACGGACTAAATAAATCTGGACTAATCATAGATAGATTTTGTCCTACCAACGATTTGTTAACAGATTGGTAAACCATTTGATAAACAATAAAGACCAAAACAGATGGTGCGATAGCTCCCAATAAACCGATAAAGGCTCCTTCTAACAAGAACGGTCCACGAATATAACTGTTTTTAGCTCCGACCAAGCGCATGATTTGAATTTCGCGACTGCGGGAAATAATAGTAATACGAATGGTATTTGAAATCAAGAAAACTGCGACAAAAATTAACAAGGCAGCAATCCCTAGTCCCCAAACACGGATAAATGAAGCTAACTTGAAGAGTCTTTCTGTATTGGCACCGCCATCTTGAACCTCAGAGACACCTTCAATTTTTTTAGCATCTTCGGCTATAGTTTTTACATCATTTGGAGTGTTTGCCTCTACAATATAGGCATCATAGAGAGGATTGGCATCTCCTTCAAAGATTTTCCAGTTATCTCCCATTGTCTCGGTTAATTTTTCATATTGTTCTTCTTTACTTGAAAAGGTAACACTCTTAACAGTAGACATGTTTTTCAAAGAATCATATACCTTGTGGTAGTCATTATTTGTAACAGTTTGACCTTCTTTTTCAATTGTCTGACTGTTATCTTCCACATCCTTTCGGATATAAACTACTACACGGACATTATTTTCAATATCTGTAGCTAGTTTCGCTGTATTGAAAATAACAGATGCAAATATTGCCACCAAGGTCAAAGTAATCATGACTGAACTGACAGCAGCTACTGTCATCCAACCATTTCGTTTCAAACTTTTTAAGGCTTCAAATAAATGGCGAAAAAATCTACTAATCATCGTATCCATACTCTCCTTTTGATTCGTCACGAACGACACGGCCATTTTCAATGGCAATGACACGGTGGCGCAAGGTATTTACAATCTGGCTATTATGAGTCGCCATCAAAATAGTTGTCCCTTGTAGGTTAATCCGTTCCAAAAGATTCATAATTTCCCATGAATTATCAGGGTCCAGGTTTCCTGTTGGTTCATCGGCTATCAATACTTTGGGATTATTTACAATGGCACGCGCAATCGCAATCCGCTGTTGCTCTCCACCTGAGAGCTCATTTGGGAAAGAACGAACCTTGTGCTTCAAGCCAACCAAGTCCAAAACTTCCATCACTCGTTTTTTGATATTACGGCGATTTTCTCCGATTACTTCCATAGCGTAAGCAATATTTTCATATACCGTTTTCTTTGGCAACAATTTATAATCCTGGAAGACAACCCCAACACTACGACGTAGAAGTGGGACATCTTTCTTTTTAATCTTAACTAGATTAAAACCAGCAACTGATAGGCTTCCTTTATCGATTTTTACTTCACGATACAGAGAACGAATAAAAGTTGACTTCCCTGCTCCTGAAGGTCCTACGATGTAAGCAAATTCTCCCGGTTGAACGCTGACCGAAACACCGCGTAGGGCAGTCGTTCCGTTGTCGTATTTTTTAACGACATCTCTCATTTCAATGATTGACATGTGAGTTCCTTTCTATCTTAGCTGATTCGCCACTTGAGATAGGCATCGATAAAACCATCTAGGTCTCCGTCCATAACCTTATCTACCTGAGCAACCTCAAAGCTAGTTCGGTGATCTTTTACCATAGTATAAGGAGTGAAGACATAAGAACGGATTTGGCTTCCCCATGTGATTTCTTTTTTCTCACCCTTGAGGGAATCTACCTCCGCAGCTTTCTTTTCTTGCTCCATTTGATAGAGCTTAGCCTGCAACATCTTCATGGCACGATCTCTATTTCCATACTGGGTACGATCCACTGTTGATTGAACAACAATTCCAGTTGGAATGTGGGTTAAACGTACACCTGTTGAAACCTTATTGACATTTTGTCCACCGGCACCACCTGAACGGAAGGTATCCATCTTGATGTCATCTTCCCGGATTTCCACTTCAATGGTATCGTCCAACTCAGGCATCACTTCTACGGATGTGAAAGATGTATGGCGACGTTTGGCAGAGTCGAACGGCGAAATTCGCACCAAACGGTGCACACCCATTTCTGACTTGAGAAGACCATAGGCATTAGGCCCTTCAAATGATAAGGTTACCGACTTAATACCAGCCTCATCACCTGCTTGATAATCCAATACTTCTACTTTAAAGCCTTTAGCATTACCATAACGAGTATACATACGAAGCAACATATCACCCCAGTCCTGCGCCTCAGTACCACCAGAACCTGGATGGATTTCCAAGATGGCATTATTATGGTCATAAGGTTCTGACAAGAGTAGAGTCATCTCATAGCTGGTCATCATCTTATCAAGTTCGGCTAACTGCTCTACCAGCTCTTCTTGAACTGACTCGTCTTCTGCTAAAAAATCCAATAAAATTTCAACTTCATCCTGCAACTCTTCCATTTTGTGGAAGGTGTTATAGGTGTTTTTTAATTCATTTAATTCTTGCGACGTTTTTTGGGCCGCGATATTATCGTTCCAAAAATCAGGTTCTGTCATCTTGTTTTCCAAGATGGCAATCTCTTCCTCTAGCCCTTCGAGGTCAAAGAGACCCCCTGAAAGAAGCTAATTTTTCACGATTTGCGTCAATTTTCTGACGAATTACTGAAATGTCCATAAATACTCCTTTTTTACATCATTTCATTATAGCATATTTTATCATTTCTTTCCATCTTTTGCTATAATCCCTTTTTTATGAAAAAAGAAAAAAGAAGCCTTTCGGCTTCCCTTCTTACAAGACTTTTGCTGAAGTGCGAGTGATTTCTTCCACTTGAATACCATTTGCTTCAAATTTTTCTTTCAAGGCTGGTAAATCAATTGATCCATCGATTTGAACTTCGATAATGACCTTACCATCCTTACGCGGAATATTGACTGTATGAGAGATATTCAAATTTTCTTCTGCAATCAAAGAAACAATCTTTCCGAGGACACCGACTTCATCTTCTGTAACAAAGCGCACACGAATTCCTTCTTCACCATAACCAGCAATTTCAAGAAAGGCTTGGAAAACGTCACGGTCCGTAATAACCCCATAGACTTGATGGTTATCTACGACAGGAAGAATACCAATCTTGTTTTTCAACATCAGATAAGTTGCATCTTCTAGACTCGCATAGCCAGAGACAGTGACAACATCGCGAATCATGACATCTTTTACTTTTGTCTTATTTAGAAGATAATTCATCTCATAGATAGAAAGACTTGTTGCCTTGGATGGACTAGCTTGGGCAATGGTTCCCTCAGTCACCAAACCAACTAATTGATCATTTTCGATAACAGGCAAGCGGTGCAACCCTTGCTCTCTCATCAAATCTGCTGCATGAGATACTGTTGTATCTGGACTAATGTACACTACCTTGCGGGTCATAAAATCTTTAACTGCCATGAGACTTCTCCTTTTCTATTCTTATCCCTATTATACAATCTTTTTGTAAATCTATCAAACGCTTACATTTCTTTTTCAAAATTCAGAAAAGTATGAATAAGCTAGCAAAAAGAGCTCTAAAATCGAGCTCTGTGAATGAAGGATAGGTACGCTTCATTCGGTTTTTTCAATTATTAGAAATTAACTTTTCAATGTAGATAAAGATTGCTTTGCAATCTCTATCCGCAACCTAAACTAGTCTCCCAGACTATGCGAAGATTACTTCGTAATCCTTATCCACCGACTAAAACAATCCACTGGATTCTGATGATTGCTTCGCAATTTCTATCTGCCGACTAAAAAGGTCCACTGGACTATAATGATGATTACTTCGTAATCTTCATCTGCCGACTAAAACAATCCACTGGATTCTGATGATTGCTTCTCAATCTTCATCTGCCGACTAAAAAGGTCCCCCGGACCTTTTTAACCACCCAGATATGCTTTTCTGACTTCTTCTGATGAGGCGAGTTCTTTTCCTGTTCCTGATAGGACAATTTTTCCTGTTTCCAATACATATCCTCGGTCAGAGATTGCGAGTGCTTTATTGGCATTTTGTTCAATCAAGAGGACGGTTGTTCCTTGTTGCTGGATATCTTGAATGATATCAAAAATCTCTTGGATAAAGATTGGGGCAAGTCCCATTGATGGTTCATCTAAAAGAAGAAGTTTTGGTGTTGACATAAGAGCGCGTCCCATGGCAAGCATTTGTTGTTCTCCTCCTGAAAGAGTGGCTGCGTCCTGGTTCTTGCGTTCTTCAAGACGAGGGAAGCGTGAGAAAACCTTCTTCAAGTTAGCTTGATTTTCTTCACGATTTTTCTTTAAGAAAGCTCCCATTTCAAGATTTTCCATAATAGTCAAGCCAGGAAAGACGTGGCGTCCTTCTGGAACTTGTGAAAGACCACCTGCCACGATTTTTTGAGCTGGCATTTTTTGGATTTCTTGACCTAAAAATTCAATCTTTCCTGAACTCGGTCTAACCAAACCAGACAAGGTACGGAGAATGGTTGTCTTACCTGCACCATTGGCACCGATAAGGGAAA
This sequence comes from Streptococcus sp. 10824, assembly GCF_013276595.1. Lineage (NCBI taxonomy): Bacteria > Bacillati > Bacillota > Bacilli > Lactobacillales > Streptococcaceae > Streptococcus > Streptococcus sp. 10824. The sequence continues at coordinate 2,986 of NZ_VMLH01000042.1, read as the reverse complement.
CAACTTCTCCTTCATTAACTTCAAAGCTTACATCACGGACTGCTTGAATCATACCATAATGCACAGAAAGATTTTCAACTTTTAACATAGACATTAGGCTTCACCTCCTAGATAAGCTTCGATAACGCGTTTATTGGTCTTAATTTCGTCTGGAGTTCCTTGAGCAATTAAACGGCCATATTCAAGTACGTAGATACGTTCTGTTACTTCCATGACCAGATTCATATCGTGTTCAATCAACATGATTGTAATCTTAAATTCATCTTTGATCCGACGAATTAACTCAGTCAATTCGGCTGTTTCCTGTGGGTTCATACCTGCTGCTGGTTCATCTAAGAAGAGAATTTTAGGTTCCGTAGCAAGGGCACGAACAATTTCCAAACGACGTTGTTGTCCGTAGGAAAGATTTTTAGCAAGAGTCTCTGCATCACCATCTAAATCAAAGATTTTCAACAATTCCAAAGCTTTAGCCTTTAATTCTTTTTCACTCTTGTAAAAAGCTGGTAAGCGTAAGAAACTAGTAAAAACATGCTGTTTGTGATGGTTTCCAAAAGCAATCAAAACATTGTCTAAAACTGTTAAATCTTTAAAGAGACGGATATTTTGGAAAGTACGTCCAAGTCCCAAAGAGGCAATCTTATAAGGTGATTTCCCATTCAAAAGGTGACCATCTAGGGTTACTGTTCCCTCGCTTGGTTCATAAACACCGGTCAAAAGGTTGAAAAGGGTGGTTTTCCCAGCTCCGTTTGGACCGATTAATCCAACCAGTTCCCTTTCGTTCAATTCAAGAGTCACATCTCCAACAGCTGTTAGACCACCAAAATGTTTGGTTAACTGTTTTACTTCAAGTAATGCCATTAGTTTTGTTCCTCCTTCTTAGATTTTTTAAAGAAACGTGATAGGCTCAGTTCCCACGTTCCAAGGAGTCCACCTGGTCTGAAAATCATTACCAATACCAAGGCCAAAGCGTAAATAATCATACGCACACTAGCAACATCTTGGAGAAGCATATTCAAAATTCCCAGAACAATAGCCGAAACAATCGCACCTGTAATGGAACCGAGTCCACCAAATACAACAATAATCAAAACGTTGATTGAGTTGATGAAGGTGTAATCTTTCGGTACAACAGACCCGATAAATCCTGCCTGAAGTGACCCAGCAATACTTGCAGTAATGGCACCAAAGACAAAAGCGATGATTTTAATTTTAGTCGTATTAACCCCAACTGACTCAGCAGCGATTTCATCTTCACGAACAGAGAGGGTTGAACGGCCAATTGGGCTACGCAAGAAGTTCAAGGTTGCAATGGTTGTAATCACGACAAAGAAGTAAACCATTTGCCAAGTTGTAAAGTTAGGAATCCCTAAGATACCTGCCGCACCATTTGTAAGACTTCCACCATTGATGATAAAGATACGGATAATTTCAGAAACACCCAGAGTTGCTACCGCAAGATAGTCCCCCTTCAAGCGCAAGGTTGGAATGCCGACAAGTAAGGCAACTGCTCCTGAAAGCAAAGCCCCTACAAGCATAGCTCCAAAGAAGGCACCGTAGGTTGGTGATTTAGAACCAATAATAGCTGCTGCATAGGCACCAATCGCCATGAAACCAGCATGACCAAGTGAAAATTGTCCTGAAAAACCAACGATTAAGTTGAGACCAACAGCCAAAATAATATTAATTCCAATTTGTTGTAAAATCTGTACATAGAATAGATTAAGTACTCCGACTGAAACCAGTACACTAATCAAGCTATAGCCAGCTAACAAAAGGAGTAACCATAGAATATTAACTTTTAAATTTTCCTTCATCGTTTACACCTTCTCTTTCACATTCTTACCAAGGATACCAGCTGGGCGGACAATCAAGATCAACAACAAGATTCCATAAACAATGGCATCACGGAAATCTGACATCCCAAAGGCTGTCGCAAAGGTTTCCAATAGACCAATCACAAAGCCACCAAGAGCCGCACCAGGAATAATTCCGATACCACCAAGTACTGCGGCAACGAAAGATTTAAGACCTGGAGTAACCCCCATCAAAGGCTCAAGAGAGTTATAATAAAGAGCAATCAGAACACCAGCCGCACCCGCAAGAGCAGAACCCAAAGCGAAGGTAAAGCTAATCGTACGGTTTACATTGATCCCCATCAATTGCGCCGCGTCGCTATCTACTGATACTGCACGCATGGCTTTCCCCATCTTAGTCTTTTGGACAATGACTTGTAACAAAATCATCAAAATCAAGGAAATAGCCAAAATCATTAACTGCACATTTGTTAAGCTAATTGGTCCCAAATCATATCGAACTGTTTGAATCGCTTGAGGGAAGGCACGGGTATTGGCACCAACCAGATAGACCATTCCATACTCCAATAGGAAAGAAACCCCAATAGCCGTAATCAAAACAGCAATACGAGTAGAGTGGCGCAAAGGTCGGTAAGCAAGAAACTCAATCACGACACCAAGAATAGCTGTCGCTAGCATAGCTACAATAAGCGCTACAAAGAAATTCATTTGGAAAGAATTGATCAAGAAATAACCGATAAAGGCTCCCATCATATAAATATCACCATGGGCGAAGTTGATGAGCTTGATAATTCCGTAAACCATGGTATATCCTAGGGCTAACAGCGCGTAAACACTACCTAGAATCAAACCATTTACGAGTTGTTGGAGCATAAGATTCACTCTTTCTATTTATAATTCCGAGGGGTTTCCCTCACTTTTTGATAGGTTCTTATACTCAATGAAAATCAAAGAGCAAACTAGGAAACTAGCCGCAGGTTGCTCAAAGCACTGCTTTGAGGTTGTAGATAAGACTGACGAAGTCAGTCACATATATAATCCAAGGCGACGTTGACGCAGTTTGAAGAGATTTTCGAAGAGTATTAAATATCGAAACAGGGAGTGAGTCAAAGGCTCATTCCCTATTTCAACATTTTTCTATTATGGTTTTACAACTTCTGCTGCTTCAACTT
>NZ_VMLH01000041.1:0-21717 GCF_013276595.1 Streptococcus sp. 10824 | reverse complement strand
TCAGTTCTATCTGCAACCTCAAAGCTGTACTTTGAGCAGCTTACGGCTAGTTTACTCTTTGATTTTCATTGAGTATGAAACTAAATTTCAAACACATAGTCCTTTTATTATACTGCAAGAAGATATAGTTTTCAATTATAGTTTTTCTCTAACTAGCTATAGTCTATTTTTATATCCTAATGTAGAGAAAACAGCCCTAGGGACTGTTTTTCATTAATAATGCATAAGAACCTTGTAATCGTAGTCCCCGATTTTTTCACGGCCGTTCAATTCATCCAATTCAACAAGGAAGGCACAACCTGCTACAATACCACCAAGTTTTTCAATCATCTCGATAGTTGCCTTAACAGTTCCACCTGTTGCCAAGAGGTCATCTACAATAAGAACGCGTTGACCTGGTTTGATTGCATCCGCATGCATAGTCAAGGTATCAACACCGTACTCTTTTTCATAGTCAGCAGAAATGACTTCACGTGGCAATTTACCTGGTTTACGAACAGGTGCAAAACCAATTCCCAACTCAAAGGCAACTGGACAGCCCACAATAAATCCACGAGCCTCAGGCCCTACAACCATGTCAATTTTCTTGTCAGTAGCATACTGAACAATTTCACGAACAGCGTAGCTATAAGCATTTCCATCAGCCATCAAAGGACTAATATCACGGAAGGTGATACCTTCTTTTGGATAATTTTCAATTGTTGCAATGTAATCTTTTAAATTCATATTTTTCTTTCTTTCAAAGTTTTTACTCTCTATTATAGCATATTTTCCAGTAAAGAAGAAAGGGAAAACAATATTTCATTTGCTAGTCACCCTATAAGTCAAATAAGACGACCATTTTTATTCAAGGCACGTCACAAGATAGATACATATTATGACTTCCCTAGCAAAAAGGAGAGAAGCATTTTGTTTCTCTCCCTAGATTAACTGATATCTCTCCACTACAATCGATAAAGATATATCTTTTCTTGTAGTGCTTTGAGTTTTATTTATCTTAGTAAATTGTTCTTTCGGTTTCTACATCGAAGAAATGTGCTTTGTTCAAGTCAAATCCAAGTTCAACTGTTGCACCTGTTTGCAAGTAGTCACGAGCATCAACTTTAGCAACGAATTCATCTTTACCAACTTGGCAGTAAAGGTGAGATTCTGAACCAAGCAATTCTGATACAGAGATAGTCGCTTTTACAACTGATTCTGGGAATGTTTCAAGGAAAGCAGGTTCTGCATTCACATCTTCTGGACGAATACCGAAGATCAATTCTTTACCTTCATAGCCTTTTTCACGAAGTACTTTTAAAGCGCCTTCTGGAACTTTCAAACGGAAACCGTCTGAAACAATTTCGCTACCAACCAATTTCACATTGATGAAGTTCATAGCTGGGCTTCCAATGAATCCTGCAACGAATTTGTTAACTGGGTTTTTGTAAACTTCTTGAGGAGAACCGATTTGTTCTACACGTCCGATAGTACCTGTACCAGCAGGGTTCTTAGTTGCTGACATGATAACGATACGGTCTGCAAGTGTCATCGCTTCTGTTTGGTCGTGAGTTACGTAGATAGTTGTAGCCCCGATACGACGGTGAATTTTAGCGATTTCAGCACGCATTGATACACGAAGTTTGGCATCCAAGTTTGACAAAGGCTCGTCCATCAAGAATACTTTTGCGTCACGGACGATCGCACGACCCATGGCAACACGTTGACGTTGACCACCTGAAAGGTCAGCTGGTTTACGTTCCAAGAATTCTTTCAATCCAAGGATTTCAGCTGCTTCTTGCACACGTTTGTCGATGTCTTCCTTGCTGTATTTACGCAATTTCAAACCGAAAGCCATGTTATCATAAACAGTCATGTGTGGGTAAAGAGCGTAGTTTTGGAATACCATGGCGATGTCACGGTCTTTTGGAGCTACGTCGTTGACAACCACGCCATCGATAGATGCAGTACCTTCTGTGATGTCTTCAAGACCAGCAATCATACGAAGAGTAGTTGATTTACCACATCCTGAAGGACCTACGAAAACGATAAATTCTTTGTCTTTGATGTCCAAGTTGAAGTCTTCAACTGAGTAGTGTTCGCTGTTTGGATATTTTTTGTAAATGTTTTTAAGATTCAATTCTACCATGTGGTGAACTCCTTTTGTCTTTTGATAGTTTTATTATAGATGAAAACGCTTTACATTTCTATGGCAAGGTGACCAAAAAAACAAAAAAATTCTGTGCAACTTGCACAAAACTTTAGAGAATATCGGAGAATTTGAAGAAGATAATCTTTATTATTCTTCTATACAAAAGCAGAAACAAGGATCAGCTTTCCCATATTTTCGCTGATTCTCCACTACATTTGACTGGATTCTAATTTTTTAGAGAAATACAAAAGAGCTAGCCTAAGCTAACTCTTATCTTATGCGGAGAGAGGGACTTGAACCCTCACGACCTAAAGCGGTCACAGGATCCTTAGTCCTGCGCGTCTGCCAATTCCGCCATCCCCGCGTCGATTACTTTACTAGTATATCAACTTTTGGGATGCTTGTCAACACTTTTTTTCAATTTTTTTCATTTCATCAACCAAATTACTCTAAAATTTCATTTAGATTTTCATCTACTAACTTAGCTCCAAGTGTATTTTTGAAATGGCCTAGGGCAAATTGATGATTTTCAGGCCAGATAGAAGCAACAGCTGGTTGAACAATCTCGATGTCATATCCTAGATTATAGGCATCGATAGCTGTATGCAGGACACAGATATCCGTCAAGACACCTGTTAAGATAACGGTAGACACTCTACGCTCTCTCAAACGAATATCTAGGTCAGTCCCTGAAAAAGCTGAGTAATGGCGTTTATCCATCCAAAAGACACGACTGTCTGAACCACGCTCTTGATAAAAGATCCCCAAATCTCCATATAAATTCCGTCCACTCGTCCCAATCAGATTATGAGGAGGGAATAGTTTACTTTCTGGATGGAAACAATCATTTTCCTCGTGCGCATCAATGGTAAAAAAGACGTAGTCTCCACGTTCAAAAGCTAGTCTAGTCACCTTGCTAATGGCATCCGAAATAGCCTGGGCTGGAGCGCCTGCTGTCAATTTTCCACTATCTGCAACAAAATCTTCTGTATAATCAATCGAAATTAAAGCCTTAGTCATTAGTAATCTCTTTTCTTCACTTCTTCAAAAATATCTGAAATCAAGACCTTTAGGTAGGTTCCCTTCATTCCAAGTGAGCGACTTTCAATAATCCCCGCAGATTCAAGTTTACGCAGGGCATTGACAATCACAGAACGAGTGATTCCGATACGATCTGCAATCACTGACGCAGTCAACTGCCCTTCATTTCCATTTAACTCTCCTAAAATGGCTGAAACAGCACGGAGTTCAGAGTAAGAAAGGGTATTAACCGCCATGGTAACAGCAGTACGGCGACGGATATTTTTCTCATCTTCCTCACGCTGGAAGTTGAGAAGCTGAATTCCAACAACGGTACTGGCAATCTCAACAAGAATCAAGTCCTCGTCATCAAATTCTTTGTCATTGCGCCAAATAATTAAAGAACCAAGGCGAATCCCCGATACATGAATCGGTGCAATAGTCGTCAAACCATCTGGAAAGTCGTTCCGACTTTCCACAGGAAAAATACTTAAATCATGATCAACTGTCAGATTGGCTTCTGTATCGTAAATCATGTTCGCACCTTGAATGTAGTCATCCGGGAAAATTTTAGTTTGAAAGAATTGCTCTACACGATCTGTATTGGTTTTGTAACGCATAAAATAGCCAAGGAGACGTCCCTTGCTATTAACGATACAGGCGTTACAGTCAATAATATCTGCCAATTGACGGGTAATCGCATTGTAGGGAAGCTCTTCCTGCAACTGCTCGTCTGAGCGCTTCAGGATAGAAGTAATTTTTCTAGTTTTTTCTAATAAATGTGCCATTTTTCACCTCGAATTTAATCGCTATCATTATAACATAAACAGCTTGAATTTTCAATTATTATCTGAAAATTGCTTATTTAATTGCAATTTTTAAAAACCAGAATATTTTTAATTAAGTTGTTCCTTTTCTATTGACAATTTGCCTATTTTTTGTATATTATAACGTTATAAAATATAATATAATGATTTTATTTATACTCTTCGAAAATCTCTTCAAACCGCATCAACATCGCCTTGCCGTACTCAAGNNATTTTCATTGAGTATTATCTTTTCACATTCGGTCTCCTTATATAAAAAAGCGATTCATTTTGAATCGCTTTTTCTTATTTATCGCCCTTGTTACGAATAACAAAGCCTGTTTGCTTTTCACTTGAAGTATTGCGTGGTTTTTTATTGTCTTTATTACGGTAACGTCTGTCTTTATCAAAACGGTCATTGACACGACTTCCTTTTTTGAAATCATCACGGCGACCACCACGACGGTTGTCTCCACGGCGATTATCACGACGGTCATCTCCACGACGACCTCCCTTAGCTTTACCACCAAAGCCATTACCTGACGGTTTAAACGGTAGTGGTTTTTCACGCGCAATCTCCACTTCTGGAAGGCTATCCGGATCTTGAACAGTCAGACTCAAGATATACATTGCCAATTCTTCTGGAGTAAATTCGGCAGCTAGCTTACGAGCATCCTTACCAAATTTCTCAAAGTTGGCACGGATAGTCTCATCTGCAAAATCACGTTCGATTTTCTTGAGAGCTACCTGTTTTTTAGCTTGGAAGGCTTCTTCTGCACTTGCAGGTTTGAGACCTTTCATGCGTTTCTTGGTCAAATTTTCAATGATTTGGAGGTAGCCCATTTCATTTGGTGATACGAAAGTAATAGACTGACCTGACTTACCGGCACGACCTGTACGACCGATACGGTGAACATAACTTTCAGGATCTTGTGGAATATCGTAGTTATAGACATGGGTCACACCTGAAATATCCAAGCCACGTGCTGCAACGTCTGTCGCAACCAAAACATCAAGATTGCCATTTTTAAAGTCACGAAGGACACGAAGACGTTTGTTTTGGTCTAGGTCTCCATGAATTCCTTCTGCACGGAAGCCACGGATTTTAAGACCACGAGTCAATTCATCTACACGGCGTTTTGTACGACCAAATACGATAGCAAGCTCAGGCTGTTCCACATCCATAAGACGTGTCATGGTATCAAATTTTTCTTGCTCTTTGACTCGGATATAGTACTGGTCAACCAATTCTGTTGTCAATTCCTTAGCCGCAATCTTGACATGTTCAGGTTCTTTCATAAACTGAACACCGATACGTTTAATGGCATCTGGCATAGTTGCTGAGAAAAGCAAAGTTTGACGGTTTTCAGGAACACGAGAAATGATAGCTTCAATGTCTTCAAGGAAGCCCATGTTGAGCATTTCATCCGCTTCGTCAAGGATAAGCGTTTCAATGTCTTGTAATTTCAAGGCCTTGCGTTTGATCAAGTCTAAGAGACGACCAGGTGTTCCCACCACGATATGGGCACCAGATTTAAGAGCCTTAATTTGTTTTTCAATGCTTGATCCGCCATATACTGAGCGGACTTTGACTCCCTTACTACGACCAAAGCGGAAGAGTTCTTCTTGACTTTGGACAGCTAGTTCACGTGTTGGAGCGATAACCAAGGCTTGGATGGTCGCTTCTTCTGTACGGATTTTTTCAAGGGTAGGCAAGCCAAAGGCTGCAGTTTTTCCTGTACCAGTCTGGGCTTGACCGATAACGTCCTTACCTTCAAGAGCCAAAGGAATAGTTTGTTCTTGGATCGGACTGGCTTCTACAAAACCAGCTTTTTCAATCTCTGCTAGCAAATCAGCAGACAAGTTTAATTCATTAAATTTCACGTTATTCTTCTTTCTAAAGGTGGTGCGAAGCCACCCTATAGGGCTTTTAGTGTATACTTTTCTTTTTATGACGTATTTTCATATACTGGATATAAAATCGTGTTGCTTCTTTTCCACAAAAGAAAAGTACTGTTTTCTTTGCAACCTATCTAGTATAACACAAGAGAGAAGCAAAAGATAGCCCCATTTCTACAGAAAATCATGTAAACGGTTTTTGGCTTTCCTTTTTGATTGAACGACCTAGATAATAAGACAAAGCCAAGGCGATACTATATAAAATGATAAAAACGAACAAGGTTTGTGTGTAAGAATGAGCCAGTTTATAAGTCTCTGCTAATAAAATAGGTCCTGCTAAACCAGCCATTGCCCAAGCTGTTAAAATATATCCATGCAGAGCGGCCAATTCCTTGGTTCCAAAAATATCACTGAGATAAGCTGGAATCAAAGAAAAACCAGCTCCATAGCAAGTCATCAAAATAGACATAGCGACTACAAATAAAACGGAATCTGTAAAGAGCCAAAGTGAGAGAGAAAAGAAAAGATTGACAAGCAGTAATATACTAAAGGTTAGAGGGCGACCGATATAGTCAGATAAACTCGCCCAGAGCAAACGACCAAACCCATTGAAAATCCCTAAAACGCCCACCATTACTGCTGCATGACTTGTAGACAAGCCAGCCATCTCCTGTGCCATTGGCGATGCCGCTGAAATTAAGCCTAAACCACAAGCTATGTTGATAAAGAAAATAATCCAAAGTATATAAAACCGATTGCTTTTCAGAGCCTGATTCGCAGCCATTCCTTGCGTCAAAGAGGCTGTTTTTTCTTTCCCTGAAACAGATAAAATTGCAAGCTCTTGCTCATTTGGACGCTTAATGAATTGTGAAGCTAGGAGCATGATAATAAAGTAACTTGCACCTAAAATATAAAAAGTTTCTACAAGCCCTACCCCTGCGATGAGATGTTGCGCTATGGGACTAGTCAATAAAGAAGCAAAACCAAACCCCATAATCGCTAAACCTGTTGCGAGACCACGTTTATCAGGAAACCATTTTATAATCGTTGACACAGGGGTAATATAGCCTGCTCCCAAACCAAGCCCACCTAAAATGCCGTAAGCCAGATACAACAACCACAGCTCCTGACGGTCTATTGCAAATCCTGTTAAGATATTTCCACCTGCGTATAGAAAAGCAGATAGACTCCCCATGACTCTCGGACCAAATTTTTCTACCAAACGCCCCATAAATGCAGCCGATAAGCCCAAACAAAAGATTGCTAGACTAAAGGCGAAGGCAACAGAAGCCTGATCCCATCCCGTTTTTTCAATAATAGGGTTACGATAAACACTCCAAGCATAAGTCGAACCCAGCATTAAGTGTAAAATGACCCCAGCAAAGGCAATAATATAACGATTCGATTTCATAAAACCTCCTATTTTCGAACATTTATTCTATCTTATATAAAAATAGATAGGATTTTAGTTTATCAAGCTTGTCAAAAAATTACTAGTTTTTTGTCTGGAAAGCGTTTTTATCTTTTTCTGTCTTTTCCGTAGCAGAATTGTGCAAAAGTTTTTTTCTTGTGCTAGAATGAAATGCGAATAGGAGGAACTCTAAATGTTAACTTATGATTTAATCGTTATCGGATTTGGTAAAGCTGGTAAAACACTAGCAGGTAAATTGGCTTCAGCTGGCAAAAAAGTTGCCCTCGTTGAACGTAGCAAAGCTATGTACGGTGGAACTTGTATCAACATTGGTTGTATCCCAACTAAAACCTTGCTAGTTGCTGCTGAGAAGGACTTGTCTTTTGAAGAAGTCATTTCTACCAAAAATACTATCACTGGTCGCCTCAACGGTAAAAACTATGCTACTGTTGCCGGTACAGGCGTAGATATCTTTGATGCGGAAGCTCACTTCCTTTCAAATAAAGTCATCGAAATCCAAGCTGGTGATGAAAAGAAAGAACTGACTGCTGAAACAATCGTCATCAACACTGGTGCTGTTTCAAACGTCTTGCCAATCCCTGGACTTGCTACAAGCAAAAACGTCTTTGACTCAACAGGTATCCAAAACTTGGACAAGTTGCCTGAAAAACTTGGAGTCCTTGGTGGCGGAAATATCGGTCTTGAATTTGCTGGCCTTTACAACAAACTTGGAAGCAAGGTCACAGTCCTAGATGCCTTGGATACTTTCCTACCTCGTGCAGAACCTTCCATCGCAGCTCTTGCTAAACAATATATGGAAGAAGACGGTATTGAATTGCTTCAAAATATCCGTACTACTGAAATCAAAAATGACGGTGACCAAGTCCTTGTCGTAACTGAAAACGAAACTTACCGTTTCGATGCCCTTCTCTACGCAACTGGACGTAAACCAAATGTAGAACCACTTCAACTTGAAAATACAGATATTGAACTAACTGAACGTGGTGCTATTAAAGTAGACAAACATTGTCAAACAAACGTTCCTGGTGTATTTGCAGTTGGGGATGTCAACGGTGGCCTTCAATTTACTTACATTTCACTTGATGACTTCCGTGTTGTCTACAGCTACCTTGCTGGAGATGGCAGCTACACACTTGAAGACCGTCTCAATGTACCAAACACCATGTTCATCACACCTGCACTTTCACAAGTTGGTTTGACTGAAAGCCAAGCAGCTGATTTGAAACTTCCATACGCTGTTAAGGAAATTCCTGTTGCAGCCATGCCTCGTGGTCACGTAAATGGAAACCTTCGCGGAGCTTTCAAAGCTGTTGTTAATACTGAAACCAAAGAAATTCTTGGAGCAAGCATCTTCTCAGAAGGTTCTCAAGAAATCATCAACATCATCACTGTTGCTATGGACAACAAGATTCCTTACACTTACTTCACAAAACAAATCTTCACTCACCCAACCTTGGCTGAGAACTTGAATGACTTGTTTGCGATTTAAGTTGAGATCACATCTTAACTGACAGCCCTCTGAGGGCTGTTTTCATTTCTGCGAAATCTCATACTCTTCGAAAATCAAATTCAAACCACGTCAGCTTCACCTTGCCGTACTCAAGNNATTTTCATTGAGTATCAAATCTGTCTTTTCCCTCTTTTGTGATATAATAGAAACATGAACTTAAAAACTACTTTGGGCCTTCTTGCTGGGTGTTCTTCCCACTTCGTTTTAAGCCGTCTTGGACGTGGAAGTACGCTCCCAGGGAAAGTCGCCCTTCAATTTGATAAAGATATTTTACAAAACCTAGCTAAGAACTACGAGATTGTCGTGGTCACTGGAACAAATGGAAAAACCCTGACAACTGCCCTCACTGTCGGCATTTTAAAAGAGGTTTATGGTCAAGTTCTAACCAACCCAAGCGGTGCCAACATGATTACAGGAATTGCAACAACCTTCCTAACAGCCAAATCTTCAAAAACTGGGAAAAATATTGCCGTCCTCGAAATTGACGAAGCCAGTCTATCTCGTATCTGTGACTATATCCAGCCTAGTCTTTTTGTCATTACTAATATCTTCCGTGATCAGATGGACCGTTTCGGTGAAATCTATACTACCTATAACATGATATTGGATGCCATTCGGAAAGTTCCAACTGCTACTGTTCTCCTTAACGGAGACAGCCCACTTTTCTACAAACCATCTTTCCCAAATCCTATACAGTATTTTGGTTTTGACTTGGAAAAAGGACCAGCCCAACTGGCTCACTACAATACCGAAGGGATTCTCTGTCCTGACTGCCAAAGCATCCTCAAATATGAGCATAATATCTATGCAAACTTGGGTGCCTATATCTGTGAAGGTTGTGGATGTAAACGTCCTGATCTCGACTATCGTTTGACAAAACTGGTTGAGTTGACCAACAATCGCTCTCGCTTTGTCATAGATGGCCAAGAATACGGTATCCAAATCGGCGGGCTCTATAATATCTATAACGCCCTAGCTGCTGTGGCCATCGCCCGTTTCCTCGGCGCAGATTCCCAACTCATCAAACAGGGATTTGACAAGAGCCGTGCTGTCTTTGGACGCCAAGAAACCTTTCATATCGGTGACAAGGAATGTACCCTTGTCTTGATTAAAAATCCAGTCGGTGCAACCCAAGCTATCGAAATGATCAAACTAGCACCTTATCCATTTAGCCTATCTGTCCTCCTTAATGCCAACTATGCAGATGGAATTGACACTAGCTGGATCTGGGATGCAGACTTTGAGCAAATCACTGACATGGACATTCCTGAAATCAACGCTGGCGGTGTTCGTCATTCTGAAATCGCTCGTCGCCTCCGAGTGACTGGCTATCCAGCTGAGAAAATCACTGAAACGAGTAATCTGGAGCAAGTTCTCAAGACCATTGAGAATCAAGACTGCAAGCATGCCTATATTCTGGCAACTTATACTGCCATGCTGGAATTTCGTGAACTGCTGGCTAGTCGTCAGATTGTTAGAAAGGAGATGAACTAATGGTTTATACTTCACTTTCCTCAAAAGATGGCAATTACCCCTATCAGCTCAACATTGCCCACCTCTACGGAAATCTCATGAATACCTACGGGGACAATGGAAACATCCTCATGCTCAAGTATGTTGCTGAAAAACTGGGAGCCCATGTGACCGTTGACATCGTTTCTCTCCATGATGATTTTGATGAAAATCACTACAACATCGCCTTTTTCGGAGGCGGTCAAGACTTTGAACAAAGTATCATTGCAGACGACCTACCTGCTAAAAAAGAGAGCATTGACAACTACATCAAAAACGACGGTGTGGTTCTCGCTATCTGCGGTGGTTTTCAACTATTGGGTCAATATTATGTTGAAGCTTCAGGCAAACGCATCGAAGGACTAGGGGTCATGGGCCACTACACTCTCAACCAGACCAATAACCGTTTTATCGGGGACATCAAGATTCACAATGAAGATTTCAATGAAACCTACTATGGATTTGAAAATCACCAGGGACGTACCTTCCTCTCTGATGACCAAAAACCACTGGGACAGGTTGTCTATGGAAATGGAAACAACGAAGAAAAGGTCGGCGAAGGGGTTCATTATAAGAATGTCTTTGGTTCCTACTTCCACGGGCCTATCCTCTCTCGTAATGCCAATCTGGCTTATCGCCTAGTCACTACAGCCCTCAAGAAGAAATATGGTCAGGACATCCAACTCCCTGCCTATGAAGATATTCTCAGCCAAGAAATCGCTGAAGAATACAGTGATGTCAAAAGCAAGGCTGACTTTTCTTAAACAAAGTGAAACTATATCAAAGAACTCCGTTATCTTGTCGGAGTTTTTTTGTCTTTTCTTTTACCCTTCTCCCTTGCATTTTCTCTCTTTTTTTGCCAAAATAGAGGGGTAGAAAGAAGGTAGCATATGTCTAAATTACAACAAATCGTAACATATCTTGAATCAGAAAAACTAGACGTCGCTGTCGTATCTGACCCCGTCACAATCAATTACCTCACTGGTTTTTACAGTGATCCCCATGAACGCCAAATGTTCCTCTTTGTCCTAGCGGATCAGGAACCTCTCCTCTTTGTCCCAGCTCTTGAAGTAGAACGTGCAAGTAGCACCGTTTCCTTCCCAGTAGTGGGCTATGTCGATTCTGAAAATCCATGGCAAAAAATCAAACATGCTCTTCCACAACTTGACTTCAAACGTGTCGCTGTTGAGTTTGACAATCTCATCTTGACCAAATACCATGGTTTGAAAACAGTTTTTGAAACTGCTGAGTTTGAAAACCTCACTCCTCGTATCCAACGCATGCGCCTCATCAAATCAGCTGATGAAGTACAAAAAATGATGGTTGCAGGTCTTTATGCGGACAAGGCTGTTCATGTTGGTTTTGACAATATTTCTCTTGATAAGACTGAGACAGATATCATCGCACAAATTGACTTTGCCATGAAACGTGAAGGTTACGAAATGAGCTTTGATACCATGGTCTTGACTGGTGATAATGCTGCGAATCCACACGGCATTCCAGCAGCTAATAAGGTTGAAAATGATGCTCTTCTCCTCTTTGACCTGGGTGTTCTGGTCAATGGCTATGCGTCAGATATGACTCGTACAGTCGCTGTCGGCAAACCAGACCAATTCAAGAAAGATATTTACAACTTGACTCTTGAAGCCCAACAAGCTGCTCTTGACTTTATCAAGCCAGGTGTGACTGCTCATGAAGTGGACCGCGCTGCCCGTGAGGTCATCGAAAAAGCTGGTTATGGTGAGTACTTCAACCACCGTCTCGGGCATGGTATCGGTATGGATGTCCATGAATTCCCATCTATCATGGAAGGAAACGACATGGTCATCGAAGAAGGCATGTGCTTCTCTGTTGAACCAGGTATCTATATCCCTGGTAAAGTCGGTGTTCGTATTGAAGACTGCGGTGTTGTTACCAAGGATGGCTTTGACCTCTTTACAAGTACCAGCAAAGACTTGCTTTATTTTGATTAAGATAGCAACAAACCCTAGTTAGACAAGAAGAATCACTTCTGTTTTATGACGTCCATTCTGAATGAAATTCTTCATTGTTCCCCTATGATTGGTTACAAGTCTCTCAATATTTTTAAGCCCCCATCCCTCTGTCTGACGTTCCTTTCGTATTACCAATTCATTCTCATCAAATGAATTCTCGATAGCAATAAAGAGTTTCTTCTGAAAATATCGTATTCCTAAGATCAAGACCCTATCTTCTTTATTACTCAAGCGCATACAGGCTTCAAGACTATTGTCCAACAAATTACCAAGTAAAACCGCTAAAATATCTGGATTGATTTCTAATCGTTGAGGTACAAAACAATCAATTTCCAATTGTATGTCCTCTACCTTATCCTGTAATTTTTGATTGAGTAAAAAGTTAATTGTTGTATTCTTGGAGTAACAGACAGTTTGGTTCTCTATACTATTTGTCATGCTTTGGAGATAAGACTTCGCTTGTTCAGGATCTTCTTTTAAAAGTGCAAGGAGGATTAAATGTTGATTTTTCAAATCGTGTTGAATCCTTTGAATCCTCCTATAATCTTTTTTAGATTGTTTCATTTCTCTCAGTTGAAAGGTCATCTGTTCCGTCTCTAGTATGCTTTGATAATACCTCTGTTGTTGCTGAGAAAGATATAGGGTGAAATAGAGAGAAGAGAACGTTAACACAATGAGGGCTAATACAGAAACAAAAGAAAGATAATCCTTCTCAAACACTTGCCCTTGAATCGCTGATACTGTAAAAGCAAAACAAATGGACAAAAATGGTACAATAAACTGGTATAACCAAGTCCCTTTAGAAACAGTATAAACTAACTTTTGATGTGCACGAAAAAGTTGTCGAAGAACCAGGGTCACTAGCAATGATAAAAGAAAAGCTACAGCGAGATAAAAAAGCATGGCTATTAGATTTTCTGAAATGACTGATAAAGGGGAAAATAGTTGCACTGCTTGATTGAGTATAGTACCAGCTAGTAAAGTTAGACTCATCTGACAAAAAATCCAAAACGAAGATTCTTGAACAGCATATCCAAAATAAAGACCTAAAAAATAATACTCTGCGATACTGAGAATAAGATTCCCTACTAAGAAAAGATTAGCTCCTGAAAATAATATCGTCAACAAGGCATGGAAAAATAAAAGGAGAGAAGTAAAGATACAAATTCTCCTAGACTTTTCTTTTTGGGACAGAGGTCTATAAAAGAAAATAATTCCCAAAAATAAATCAAACAGAATACTCACAATCCGCAAACTGACTAACATTAAAAATTCCTCTCACTCAGATAATAATAATACTTTTCTCTAAAAGACGTTTGAAATTTTCGGCTAATTGGAAGGTGATTTTCATCCATTCCATTTAAAATTGTGACTATTTGCGAATCAAACTCTGTCACATATCTAGGATTGATAATATAGGAAGAATGAATTTGAATAAAGTAATCAGGTAATTTCTCTAAAATATCTTTCGTTTTAAGCAAAGCTTTGTAAGTCTGATCTTTAGTGTAAATAAAGACAGCACGCTTATCCTTTTCAAAAAATACAATGTCATCTAAAGGCAGTGAATAATGCTGCTTTCCAAAAGTAAACGTAAATACAGCTTGCCCTAAATTCAAAAAACGTACCACTCTATCCAGAGTTTTATATAATTTTTTAGAAGTCACTGGTTTAAGTAAATAATCAAAAGTCTGCACTTCAAAAACCTGCTCCATATAATCTCGATAACTGGTAACAAAGATAATCGGGATAAAAGGGTTTACCTTACGGATTTTTTGTGCCATATCAATTCCTGTTATCTGTGGCATCTCGATATCCAAAAAAACACAACTGTACTTCTCTGTCAATTGTTCTAATAGTTTTTGGGGATTCGTATAAACACTCGTTTCTATTTTGATGTCCTTATAAGATAAGAGTAAGTTTTCTAGCTGACTACCATCCCTATTAGAATCATCACAAATCGCAATTTTTAACATCAAATTCCTCACTACAAGCATGATTTTGCCAATTATAACGTCAAATACGTCAATTATGACATGCTGATAAAAAAATCGTTAATTTATTATACAATATTCTTATCAAATATGAAAGGAGTTACAAAAATGAAAAATATTCAAGTGCGTAAAGTTATTGCTAAAACTGATATTAGCTGGGGTGTTTTCTAAATTTTGGGCACCTCTAAAAACTACCGGTTTTCTATGTTTAGTAACCAGAAAAGGTTGAAAAATTAGCATTTTAAAATTGAGTTTTTAGAGGAGTTCTTTTCTATTTATTCCTACTGTTGGAATTGAGTAGATAGGTTCACCATTTTCTTTCTACTTATTTCCATTTGTAATAGGAACTAGGAGTTGCAAGACGAGGATATATGATTTATAATCACCTCGTCTTCCTTTTTTAATAAAATAGTGAGGTTAAAATGAAATTCTATCATCCAAGAATAAAAGAAATATATCCTGTTTATAAACTTCATAAAAATTTATTTAGGATTGGGCTACAAATTGGTATAACCACAGAAATTAAGGATGATAATAATAAAATGTGGAATTTAGTCAATATTTTGGACGGACGTCCTTTTCAAGATATTCTCAATATCATGCTAACAAAATATGATGATTTAACTGAAGAAGACATCACAGGCGCTCTTGAACTCTTAGATAATGAGGGGGTTCTCGAAGAAGCGGGCGAAATTCAGGATATTAAAGAACGTTATCATTCAAATATATATTATTTCAGTCGCTATTTAAATAGCTTCCAAGATAGTATTGCAACACAGAAAAAAATTCATCAGTCTACTATCCTTTTACTAGGTCTTGGTGGTGGGGGTTCTAACATACTGACATTACTAGCAGGCTTGGGACCTAAAAAGATAAAAATAGTGGATTTTGACATTGTTGAGCAAAGTAATCTAGGAAGACAATTTCTATACAAGGAAGATGATATTGGCTTATCTAAAGTTCAAATTGCCCATAGAGAAGTTACAAAAATGAATTCCGATATTGAAGTAGAAACCCATAATATACGTATCACCTCTGTAAGTGACTTGATTCCTTTACTTGATGATGTTGATATTACGATATGTGTGATTGATGAACCTCAATATGATATTCAACGTATCGTAAATAAAGCAATCGTTACAAAAAATATTCCCTGTATATTTGGCGCCAGTCAAGTTAGTCGTGGTCGTGTCTATTCAGTTATCCCTTACCAAACAGGCTGTTTTGATTGTTTAAATATTTATTATACAAAAATTGACACTCTATTCCTTGAACAATTCCACGGTGTTCGTACGATTACAAAAACAATCCCTACAATAGCCTATGGTCCAGCAATATTTCAACTGACTTCTGCCATTGTTGATGAAACTATCCGATTATTAACTCAATATACGGAACCAATTAGCCTTAACCATCAATACGAAATCAATTATGAAAACGGAGCCTCATTCACACACGATTCTTGGGGACGCTATCTTGATGAATGTCCAACATGCGGCACAGGTAAAGAAGACGATTGGGAAATTTTTTCTAAGTACGGAGAATTAAAGTTATGACAACTGCAAAACTCGTAATTGATAATTTGACTAAATCTTTTGATGGTCAGCACTTAGCCAATAATCATATTTCCTTAGAAATATCACCAGCAAAAATCACGGCTTTTTTGGGACACAATGGAGCTGGAAAATCTACTCTATTGAATCAAATGATTGGTTTTACTAAACCTGACCAAGGAGATATTTTGTATGGTGATATTTCTTTTATATACAATCGTAAACAAGCACGTACCTTAATTAGTTATATGTCTCAACAATATGCCCCACTCGACAAATTAACCGTAGAACAAAATTTAGAAATACTTGGAAAAATGCGAGGATTGAGTTCCCAAGAACTAGAAAAAACAATCAGCCAGCTTCTCACTGATTTAGAAATTGAAGACTATCGTTACAAAAAAGGTAAGGATCTTTCGGGCGGTCTCAAAAGACTAACTTCCTTCGCTATGACACTAATCGGTAGCTCAGACATCATTCTTCTTGACGAACCAACAAATGATGTTGACCCCATTCGTCGTGAAAAGCAATGGCAATTATTGCAAAAGTTAGCTAGCAAGGGGCATACCATTATTATCGTTACTCATAATCTTCTGGAGGTTGAAAAATATGCAGATAATTACGCCCTCTTTAATAATGGTAGATTGCTCAAATCAGGAAAGGTTAAGCAAATCATCCATGACAAACTGTATCAGATAAGCTTTGATTTTAAGACTAGAAGTATATTAGACAAAATAGAAGATTATACAATTATCAATGGTGTTAGTTGTCAATTAGAGATTGAGGAAAGAAGTCTAGCTCCATTGATAGCACAACTGACAGAAGAACTTGGTCAAAAAACAATTTCCAATCTCTCTCTTCATCAAAAAACATTGACTATTTCTGACCTTTATAGAGAGGAGCTAACCAACTAATATGACTCAATTTTTTTACTTACTTCATTGGAACTACTTGCGCCAAAAAGAGCTTTTCCTCCTTTTTACACTAGCACAGCTCCTCTTATCCATTTCTCTTCTTTTTGGCTACCCTCTAGTTATTGGCGATATCGATTCGACTACTGCCTACTATCTTTCGTCTGGTTCTGTTTTAATTGGAATTATCTCCATGGGTTGTACAATTTCCTCCCCTGTTATAGCAAATGATAAGTTGGAAGGGCATTTTGATTATATTCGTGCCTTACCCATCCCTAGGATATTCATTTCTCTCGCTGACTTGTGGATGTGGTTAATTGCCATTTTGCCGGGAGTTTTTATTTCTATTCTACTTGGGTATGTCCGTTTTTCTGTTCGTCTCCATCCATCTTTTCTTGGTGTTTTTATTGTGCTTCTGATTTGTCTTACTATGATTAGTCTAGGATTTGCTATAGCCTACACCTTTTCTCCAAATACAGTAACCCTTATGTCGCAGCTAATTCTTATGATTGGACTCATGTTCTCACCACTCATGTATCCTGCAGATCGACTACCTGAGTGGGTAAACCATCTTTACCGTGCCCTCCCTTTCGTCCCTTCCTCAAATCTTCTGCGAGCCAGCCTTTACGACTACGGAAATGTTTCTCTATTGGACATGAGTATTCTCATTCTTTGGATTATGTCAACACAGTTAATTATTTTAAGAACTCTTCATAAAGAAAAATGATTGCCCCTAAAGCTTTTCTTATAGACTAAGCCAATAAAAAGAACCTTCATGACTATTCGAAAAGCTAAACAAGAAGATATTCCTAAATTACTCGATTTATTACAACAAATCCTTACGCTTCACCACCAAGCTCGACCAGATATTTTTAAGCAAACTGGGACTAAATATAGTTCCTCTGAGTTGCAAAATATTCTCTCTCAAGAACATACCCCTATTTTTGTTTTTGAAGATGAGAAGGGACAAGTTCTCGGACACCTATTTTGTACCATAAAAGATAAAACAGATAATCCTGTTCTCCAAGAAATCAAAACCCTTTTTATCGAAGATTTATGTGTAAGCTCAAAATGCTCGTGGTCAAAAAATTGGTAATCAACTCTGTCAATTCGCTCTCAATTATGCTAAAGAAATTGGCTGCAATAATCTAACCCTAAGTGTCTGGAATGATAACGAGGGTGCTCTCCGCTTTTATCAAAGACAAGGGATGAAACCCCAAGAAACAACAATGGAAATGATAATTGATTAAGAAGTAATCTATAAAAAGATGTTAGAAAAAGTTTAATTTCACTAGAAAATGAGGAAAATCTTCCCACAATAAAACGCATAGTATCAAGGTTTCAACACCTGATACTATGCGTTTTTTCTAATTCTTAGGACTTTCTCCACAGCCTCTTTACTTAATCTTCTTGATACTTTGACTAAGGATAAATCCTACAATCATCCCTACCATATTTTGTATGAAATTTGGTAGGATTTCTGGTAGAGCTGCAGCCCAGCCATTCATCAATGTAGAACCCAAGGCGTAACCCCCTACCATGGCAATCGTTGCCAAAACGAGGCCTAACCACTGAGTTTTTCCTTTAAATCCTGCGAAAAATCCCTGCAAGCCATGGTTGACCAAGCTAAAGAACATCCACTGAGGATAGCCTGATAAGAGGTCAATCAAGAAACCTGCTAGTCCTCCGACTACAGCTCCTTCACGACTACCAAAGTAAAAGGCCGCAAAGAAAACACCCGCATCTAAAAGAGTTAGAATACCTGTCGGTGTTGGAATTTTTAAGAAATAGCCTAGAACCACAGAAAGGGCGGTTAAGAGGGATACAAGGGCGATTTTAGTTGTTTTGGTTTGCTTCATATTGTCTTACTCCATACTGATCTGCCTGTGCAATGGCACGGTAAACGAAAGCCTTTGAGCTTTCTACTGCTGGTAAAAGTTCATCACCTTTGACTAGATGACTGGCAATGCTGGAAGCAAAGGTACAACCTGCACCAGCATTTTGCCCTTGAATGACAGGATTTTCTAGAACTGTAAAGTTTTGTCCATCATAAAAGACATCCACAGCCTTGTCCTGACTAAGGCGATTGCCTCCCTTAATAATGACTGCTGGCGCTCCTAAATCATGCAATTTCTGCGCTGCAGTTTTCATGTCTTCCAAGGTTTTGATTTCTTGACCAGCTAATAATTCTGCTTCTGGGAGGTTAGGCGTAATCACACTGACATAAGGGAAAAAGCGAATCAACTCTTGGCAAAGTTCACTAACTGCTACGTCGTGCGTTTCCTTGCAGACCAAGACAGGGTCCAATACCACAGGCACTCCTGGGCGTTTCTTGATAAAGTCCAATGCCTTCTCAGCCACACTGACAGTAGGGAGAAGACCAATCTTAATTCCCCCAAACTCCACATCACGCAAGCTATCCAATTCATGTTGAAAAATGGTATCGTCAGTTGGAAAGACTTCAAATCCTTTTTCTGTCAAGGCTGTCAAACAAGTCACTGCTACAAAGCCATGCAAGCCGTTCAAAGTATAGGTAGCCAAATCAGCTGACAGGCCACCACCACTAAAAATATCATTTCCAGAAAGTGCTAAAATACGATTATTCTTCATAACGAATCTCCTTTAAATATAAACCATTTGGTGCTGCAGTGGGACCTGCAAGCTGCCTGTCCTTTTTCTCCAAGATCAGGTCAATCTGCTCTACTGGCATACGCTTGTTGCCGATTTTGAGCAGTGTCCCCACCATATTGCGAATCTGTTTATACAAGAAACCATTTCCTGAAAAGGTAAAAGTCAAAAACTGGCCTGTCTCATCAACCCTAAGACTGGCTTCTGTAATAGTGCGAACCTTATCCTCTACACTAGTCCCAGAGGCTGTAAAGCCAGTGAAATCATGGGTTCCTTCTAGCTTTTTGACGGCCTCCTGCATCCTCTCCACATCAAGTGGGTAAGGGAAGTGGGTGGCATAGTGACGGCGCATGGGATTTTTGGGACGTCCTCTATCCACAATAAACTCATAGGTCTTGCTATGCTTGGCATAACGGCAATGAAAATCATCTGCCACAAGCTCAATCGAAATCACATCAATATCTTCAGGAGACTGGGTATCCAAGGCAAAACGGAGTTTCTCCTCATCCATCTGATAAGGCAGGTCAAAATGAATGACCTGTCCCAGGGCATGAACCCCACTATCTGTCCTACCAGCACCGTGAACAGTAATGGCTTGCCCCTTATTTAATCTGGTCAAGGTTTTTTCAATTTCTTCCTGAACGCTACGCGCATGAGGCTGGCGCTGAAAGCCAGCAAAGGCATAACCATCATAGGAAATAGTTGCTTTATATCTCGTCATAACCTCTATTTTATCAAGAAATTAGTCTGTAAACAAGTACCTAACACAAATATTGTATGGGTATAAAAATCTCATACTCTTCGAAAATCTCTTCAAACCACGTCAGTTTCCATCTGCAACCTCAACACACTATTTTGAGCAACCTGCGGCTAGCTTTCTATAGTAGATTGAAATAAGATATGAACAACTCTATTAGGAAAGTCAAATTAATTTCTAGAAATGTTTTAGCAGCTACAGCGTACTATTCCAAACTCAATCAACTATAGTTTGCTCTTTGATTTTCATTGAGTATCAAAAGAAAAACTTAGGAAACCAATCCTAAGCTCTCTTTTGAAATAGGTACATGACAAAGATAGAGGTTACAATCAACCAACCTCCTAAGATGGCAAAGACCAGCATCCCATTGTGCGTTAGTAACCCTATTGCACCTAGAATGAATGGGGTCGTAAAAGCTCCGAAACTACAGCCTAAAACTGCAAATGAAGTTGCTTGATTGAGGAGTTTAGCTGGAATTCGTTCAGAGACAAGTTGAAAGACCGTCGTCAAGACTACACTATAGGCAAATCCAGCCAGAACACTTCCTGCTACTACCACCCACAAGGATGGAGACAAGGCAATCACGATTTGCCCCAAGCCAAATGTAATACCAGACCAGAGGAGCAGTTTCTCTTTAAAGATAGAAATCAAGAAAGAAAAACTCACTCCAGCCACAATCCCGATTAACTGCATGAGACTAAGAACAAAACTAGATAACTGGGCATCCCCCAATCCTCTTTCCACCATCAAACTTGGAATACGGATGGTAATAGCTGTATTGGTACAAACTACAGCTGCCGCTTCGATAGCTAGGGTAAAAATCAAGCCTTTCATTTCTCGAGTTAAACGACTTGCTTCCTTCGCTCTTTTCTTGACTTCTTTCTTTGATTTTCCATAAGGGACAAAGAGCAGATAAAGAGGCAGCACCAAAAATCCAGCACTATAGGCTAGAAAGATAGCTGTCCAACCAAAGGCCAACAACTGACCGACGGCCAAGGTAATGAGAGAAGCTCCAACGACCTCTGCAGAAGCGCGTAGCCCTAACATCTGAATTCGCCTTTTTCCTTGATAGCGTTCACTGATAATAGAAATGGCCTTGGCATTGATCATCCCAACACCTAAACCAAAAAGAAGCCGTGTTCCAAAGACAAAGGGATAGGCTTGGTACCAGAAGGGAGCTGTACCGCTCAATGATAAAATCAGCAAGCCCAAACTAATCTGTAAGCGCTCAGGAAATATTTTTTCTAAGAAACCATTTAGCAGTAACATCATCATGATTCCAAAGGAAGGCAAGCTCACCAAGAGCTCAATTTGTTCCTTAGAATAACCCTGATAATAGTCAAACATGGCTGGTAGGGCACTCGAAATGGAAAAGGAGGTAATCAAAACGAGGGAGAGAGCCAAAATGCTGGCCCGTTCTAAAAATTGTTTCATGAAATCTCTTTCTATATTTTCTCTTAATCTTCTACTTTTTTGATAGTTATCAAAAAAGCAAGAAAAGAAGAAGCCTCATTGGTATACAGACTCCTTCTCAAACTCGAAAATGAATCCCTTGTGTCTTATACTCAATGAAAAT